>CAJXXD010000213.1 GCA_913062835.1 uncultured Gammaproteobacteria bacterium | reverse complement strand
GGGCTGCATCACTCTGGGTGCCAGAGCACCGGTACTCATCATCCGATGCCAAAACAGGCCCTGCGGCTAGAAGAGAGGCCAATAAGATAGTGGGTAAACGCATGGTGCACTCCTTGTGTGTCAGTTCATGTGTTGAGGCTAGTTTTCCAATGACCGCTTTCTAAGTCTGTAAACTCGGGTTTAAATCGTCATTCAGGTGGCACATAAACCGTGGGTATATGAGATGAAATTGAGAAAAGAATGGATGGCCCGGCTCACATTCGTGGTGCTAGCGGGTTGTTCAGTGTTCTTTGCTTTGGACGTGGCGGTGGATTTGGGTGGCTCCCGATATGTAGATGCCATGGGATGGATACATCTGTTGGTCGAGACGGCAGCGACCTTGGGGATTATCGGCGCGTTGTTTCTGTTGCGAGATTATATACGGTTAAGCCAAGCGAGAGAGGCGAGTCTTGAGGCTTCTCTGGAGCAAATGCGATTGGGGCTCAATCAATTAATTGTTGACCGTGTAAATGAGGTTTCATTGACCCCCGCCGAGAGAGAGGTGGCTCTGTTGACCATCAAAGGCTATTCCTTGGCTGAAATTGCGTCGGTCAGGGGAACGAGTGAGGGCACAGCCAAGGCACAGGCGCACGCCGTGTACCAAAAATCGGGGGTGTCCTCGCGCGCCGAGCTGATCTTGTACTGTATCGATGATGTGGTGGTCGGTTAATACGCTGAAGTTACGGAAATAGATCAAGCCCAATCAATTTGAGAGTCCAAACATACAGCCAAAATAACCCCACCGTACCCACGACGCTGACCGAGAGCGCCCCCATAAAGCCGATTTGCGGTAGTAGCCATGGGAAGACTAAAAACATGGGAAGCGTAGGCAGCACAAACCAAAAAGTCAGCCAGGCATGATCGGCTAGCCGTTGTTCGGGTTGCCCTTCAATGGCCAGCCAGATAAGCGTGAGGACAGACACCATGGGCAATGCAACGACCAAAGCGCCTACAGCGTCACTTCGCTTTGCGGCTTCAGAGGCGACCACCACGATCGCAGCTGTGATGAGGTATTTCACCACCAGCCAACTCATCAAACCACCTCGATGACCGCAGCCATACCTGCTTCATGGTGTTCGAGCATGTGACAATGGAATAACCACAACCCCGGATTGTCGGCCACGAAGATTAATTTCGCTCGTTCGCCTCGGCTGAAGAGATACGTGTCTCGCTGGCCATTTAAGAATTCACCTTGTTCTGTTTGAATCCAGAAATGATGCCCGTGGAGATGCATGGCATGCTCCCAGCGTGTGTCATTGAACACTTCGATGCTAGCGACTTGATTGCGACTTAATGTGGCCAATGCGTCATGATGATCGCCGACCTGACCGTTAAAGGCCCACACTTTTTTGTGCATTTGTGCGAGTTCTCGGATCGGGGTCATTTTGCCGTGATAGACAGCTTCACTCAGATTGCCCATGGCACCGCCTTGCATATGAAGCGGAATCTCGACATCAATACGGTCGGGTGGTGGTGCGACCGGTTTCTGTGATAAGGGTCGTTTGGCGACGCGGGGTTCGCTGGATTCGACAGGCGTTAAGGTGAAGGCGGGGTAGGGTTCGCCGTTTCGAACTTCGTAGAACGTGGTAGTCTCAGAATCCATTTCCCAAATGACATCGGCACGTTGCGCGGGTGCTAGGGTAATGTCATTGACGAGTTGATGTGTGCGCGGGAATCCGTCTTCCGCAATCAGTGTTCCTTCAGTTGGTAACGCGATACCAAATACTCGGGCATTGGCAGCGTTGATCAAACGAAGCCGAACACGCGCATTTTGTTTGACCGGGATGTTTGGGTGTGACTCGCCATTAACCGTTAGCCAATTCCCAAGCCGCCCTGCATGTGCCCAGTCGTGCAACGAGCCAAACGATGATTCCTCGAGGGTCCCATCATCGGCTAAGCGCCAATCGTCAATCATCAGCACCAAATCGTGATCCACTTCCGGGTCCTCAGGATCTTCAACAATCAAAGGCCCATAGAGACCGCGCGCCACTTGGGACCAGGTTTTCGCATGACTGTGATACCAGTAAGTGCCGCTGTCGGGCAGGGGGAATACATAGCGAAAGCGATCGCCGGGTTCCACAGCCGGTTGAGTCAGTCCGGCCACGCCATCCATGCCATTCAGGTTTCGGATGCCATGCCAGTGGATACTTGACCCTTCAGGTAATTCATTTTCGAACTCTACGCGTACCCATTCACCTTTTTTGAATCGTAGTTCCGGCCCAGGGACTTTGCCCTCAAATCCCCAAATATTGGCTTCTTGAAAGGAAGAATCGGGCACTAATCGTTTGGTCGATGGGAAAGCGCGCAGAGTTCTTACTGTTTCGGCTACGCTCGATTGAGAAAGTCCAAATGACCCTAAGAGGGTTGAACCGCCCATCAGTTTAATGACGTCACGTCTATTCATCGCTGATCCACTGAATGATTATTGTTGTCGACCTATACCCAACCGACAAAACCAAGTATGTCGCAACTGTTTGTAGAATATGGAGTGCCACAGACTAAATGCAAATCACCTGAGTAGGGTCGCGATTTATGTTGAAAAACGAGCTCTTTGACGGTGATCTAATCGGGGTCGGAGTGTGGTGGGCCCAGCAGGACTCGAACCTGCGACCAAGGGATTATGAGTCCCCTGCTCTAACCAACTGAGCTATAGGCCC
>CAJXXD010000212.1 GCA_913062835.1 uncultured Gammaproteobacteria bacterium | reverse complement strand
TCACTGAGAGATAACGGCAAGACATCGAGAGCCCAGACCCCGTGCTCTAAGGTTTGCGCGCGCACTTCATGTTCTCGCAGACAGTCGGCCAGACGAACATTAGGCGGGACCTGAATCGACAAGGCCAATCCATCGCTGACCAGATGCTCTGCCACATAGGAATTACCAAGCCAAATATTAGCAAGCAGACGGCCGTATCGATCGGTGGGAGCAGGCCAGGGGGTCAGTTGGATGGACCGGTGCACCAAGGCCTCGACACGGTCCCTGGCTTGGCTCGCATATCGGCCTTGCCATCCTGTGGATTTCATCTCAAAGGCATTAATGCCCACCAATCGGACACGTTCCCCAGTTTCGAGACGCACGGTATCACCGTCTGTGACCTGGCTCACAAACAGAGGGGATGAGATCGATTCAGGCGGTGGGCAGGCTGCGTATACCGCAGCCGAGAGTGAACAGGCAGCCCAAAGCGCTGCCTGCCATAGACGCTTACTTAGAGATAGTACGACCACCGAAGCGCTTGTTAAATCGGTCGATTCGACCGCCGGTGTCGAGTACTTTCTGCTTGCCGGTGTAGAACGGGTGGCAGTCTTGGCATACGTCCACGGTGAAGTCCTCGCCCTTGGTAGAACGGGTTTCGTAGACGGCACCGCACGAGCAGGTTACCTTCACATCTGAGTAGGCTGGATGAATATCCGCTTTCATCTGATTTATCCTCTGTCATCGGATGCCGCCGTCCTGACCGCATTAGGCGTCAGGTACCGCATCCAGTTTGGGCGGCGGAGTCTATCAAAGTCTTTGGTCTGCACGGAAGCCTATGGCACGCATTTTTCTAAAAGTTTTTGTTCCAGGCCCTTTTGTCGGACCCCTGACCTATCTTCACAGTGAGTCCCTATCACCCGGTATCCGAGTCAAAGTGCCACTGGGTCGGCGCGAGGTCATTGGCATGACTGGAGGTATCGCGCCCCCCCCGGATACCGAAGAAGGCCTTAAGTCGGTACTCGAAGTACTCGATGACGATGCAGTGCTTTCCCCAGATATTCTCAAATTAGTGGAATTCGCGAGCGACTATTATCACGGGTCACCTGGCGATCTCGTCCTATCGGCATTGCCCGGAGCGCTTCGCAAGGGAAAACCTCTGCCGGCCCCTAAAGTCGAGGACGGACAGGCCCAGAGCCCCGACTATGCGTTGCACCCCGAACAACAGGCAGCCATCGAGGCCGTAAACCAAGCGCATTCAACGTTTGGAGTATTTCTGCTGCAAGGCGTGACAGGTTCAGGCAAGACTCAGGTCTTCTCGAGTCTCATCGCCGCCACCGTGCGACGCGGCCACCAAGTGTTGCTGTTGATACCTGAAATTGGGCTCACCGGCCAAATGGTGGAGC
Source organism: uncultured Gammaproteobacteria bacterium (assembly GCA_913062835.1). Classification (GTDB taxonomy): domain Bacteria; phylum Pseudomonadota; class Gammaproteobacteria; order Pseudomonadales; family Litorivicinaceae; genus HIMB30. The sequence continues at coordinate 1,321 of CAJXXD010000212.1, read as the reverse complement.
GCATCCGTCGACAGCTCGATGGCCATTTTGTGGTTTCGCATTCCAATCTGGCTGAGGGCGCTCGTGCTCGCGCATTTATGGCGGCCAAAGAGGGGCGCGCCGATGTCATTCTTGGTACCCGGTCGGCCCTTTTTACGCCAATCCCCCGACTGGGACTGATCTTGGTCGATGAAGAGCACGATGCCGCGTATAAAAATCAGGAGGGGACTCGATTCTCAGCAAGAGACTTGGCCATTGTCCGCGCACAACACCAAGGCATTCCGATTGTACTCAGTTCAGCCACCCCCGCGTTGGAAACCTGGAGCCAAGCCAACCAGGGGCGATACCAGAGACTGCGCTTATCGAGTCGCCCCACCCAAGCCAAACCACCCACCATTGAACTCATCGATGCGCGACGGGACAAACCCGAAGGCGGTTTGACACACACAGGACGGCTAACCATCGAGCAGGCCTTAACCCGTGGCGAACAAGTGCTCGTCTTTTTGAATCGCCGGGGCTACGCACCGGTGTTGTTATGCACCGGATGCGGATGGACACCCGGCTGCCGGCACTGCGATGCGCGCCCCACACTTCATCGACACCCCGATCTGCTCTGGTGCCATCACTGCGATCACAAATCACGCCCCCCAGCCGTGTGCCCAGATTGCGGTGGTCTTGAGCTGATGGCTCTCGGCCAGGGCACCGAACGGTTAACAGAAACGTTGCTGGGGTATTTTCCGGATACGCCCGTGATTCGAATCGATCGGGACACTACCCAAACCCGGAAAGCGTTCGAAACCTTGTTAGCACCAGTCAAAGCAGGAGAGCCCTGTATTTTGGTGGGAACTCAGATGATGGCCAAAGGCCATGATTTCAAAGCGCTCTCGACTGTGATCGTGGCCGACGCGGACCCTGGATTGTTGAGCGCCGATTTTAGAGCGATCGAGCACTTTGCCCAACTTTTAACCCAAGTGGCCGGTCGTGCGGGTCGCCACAACACCGCCGGCAAAGTCCTGATCCAAACACACCGACCCGACTCGCAATGGTTCCCTTTGATCCTCGAACAAGACTACGACCGCCTGGCCGAAGCCATGTTAGACGAGCGCACACGATTCAATTGGCCACCTCACAGTCATTTGGTCCTGATCACCGCCAAAGCCAGTGACAGCGATTCAGTCTTCACGGCCCTAGGTGATTTGGCGCACCAATTCAGAGGCCTTGGAAGCCCGTTGAAACTCTTGGGACCTGCACCCGCCCCGATGGAACGCCGTAACCGGCAATTTCATGGGCAGCTGTTACTGGTTGGACCTCGCAATCTTCTGCACTGGGCACTCAAAGAAAT
>CAJXXD010000211.1 GCA_913062835.1 uncultured Gammaproteobacteria bacterium | reverse complement strand
CATGAATCGTTTCATTGGTGCAAATGTGGAAATAGCGGGCATCGGCAGGCACCTGCCACTCGGCTTTATCCGGGATGGTCGTGTACCCAGACGCCCGACTGGAGGCCACTTCGACGACAGAGCCAAATTTGCGCGCTTCTTTGACTGCTTTCTCAGACCACGCGCCGGTGGTCAGATACGCACCCGGCCGATCATCGGTCAGAAGATTCAAAGGCACCTGCGAAAACTGCAGAGTCGCCCCGCCCGGTAAAAAGAGTGCACGATAGCCGCTTGGAATACCCAACAAACGCAACAGGCGCGCCTCCGTATCCGCAAACAATGACACGATACGGTCATCCCGATGCGAATGCTCCATCACCGAGATGCCAGAGCCCTCAAAATCCATGCATTCCGCCTGGACTCGCTGCAACACCTCAAGCGGCAGCGCGGCAGGACCCGAACAGAAGTTAATCGGCCGCGTCATCGCTTGCTTCCATTGACTCAATGTCTTCCGCGTCGACATCCTCTGCCAAATCCATGTCAGCCAAATCGTCCCCGGCGGGCTCAGAGACCGCATCCACTCGCACCAAAGACTCACCATCGCTCAACCGAATCAGCGTCACGCCCTGCGTATTTCGACCCAATACAGAGATGTTTTCACAGGGTGTGCGTACCATCGTGCCTGCATCAGTAATCAGTAGGAGGTCATCGCCATCGATCACCTGAGCTGCACCCACGACAGGGCCGTTACGGTCCGACGTCTGGATGCCGATCACACCCATCGCGCCCCGCCCTTTACATGGAAATTCACTGACTAAGGTACGCTTGCCGTACCCCTTTTCGCAGGCCAAGAGCAGCGTGGCTTCATCATTCGCCACAATCATAGCCACCACCGATTCACCCGTCTCTTTGAGGCGGATCCCACGCACACCCCGCGCTTCACGCCCCATGGGCCGAACTTCGGTTTCGTCGAATCGAGTCACCTTGCCATTTGAATTCACCAAGATGATGTCGCGCGTCCCGTCTGTGATTGACGCACCGACTAACGTGTCGTCTTCATTGAACTCAATGGCCCGAATACCGGCCGCACGCGGCCGCGCAAATCGCTCCAATGGCACTTTCTTCACAGTGCCACGGGCCGTTGCCATAAACACATAGCGGCCCTCGCCCTGGTCGTCTTCACCCAAGGCCAAGACGGCTGTCACTCGACCGCCATCCTCAAGCGCATCGATCATATTGACGATCGGCTTGCCGCGAGCGTTCCGGCTGGCAACTGGGATTTCATAGACCTTCAGCCAGTGCAACCGGCCGGTGTCGGTAAACAGCAACAGAGTGTCGTGTGAGTTCGCGACCAACAACAGATCCACCACATCCTCGTCTTTCAGATTGGTGGCACTCTTGCCTCGACCGCCACGACGCTGCGCTTGGTAGGCCGCTATCGGCTGAGTCTTCGCGTACCCTGTTTTCGAGAACGTCACCACCATGTCTTCGCGTGGAATCAAGTCCTCAGTGGTCAACGACAGGTGGTTCTCAATAATTTCAGAACGCCGCGCATCACCGTATTGCGATTTCACCGCCTCAAGTTCATCGCGGATCACCTGAGTCAATTTGATCGGGTCGGCCAAAATCGCCTCACGCTCTGCGATTTCTTCGAGTATCTGGCTGTATTCAGCCAGCAATTTCTCAATTTCCAGACCGGTCAGGCGATGCAAACGCAAATCCAAAATCGCTTGCGCCTGCTGTGGGCTCAGGTGGTACTCGCCATCGATCATGCCATAGCCGTCCGGCAAGTCGTCGGGACGAATCCCACCGGTCCCGGCACGCTCGAGCATGTCGGTTACCGAACCTGGCTTCCACGAAGTGGCCACCAAACGATCTTTGGCCTCCTGCGCGTTAGCCGATGCTTTAATCAATTCAATAACCGGGTCGATGTTGGCCAGCGCCACCGCTTGCCCTTCCAGGATATGCCCGCGCTCACGCGCCTTTCTCAACTCAAATACCGTACGACGGGTGACCACTTCACGGCGATGGCGGATAAAGCAGGACAACAGGTCTTTTAAGTTCAGTGTGCGCGGCTGACCGTCCACCAAGGCGACGATGTTGATGCCGAAGCTCGCCTGCAACTGCGTTTGACTGAACAAATTGTTCACCACCACTTCTGGGGTTTCGCCTCGACGCAGCTCCACCACAATCCGCATGCCATCTTTATCTGACTCATCGCGGAGTTCGGTGATCCCTTCGATCTTTTTCTCTTTCACTAGCTCAGCGATCTTCTCGATCACTTTGGCCTTATTGACTTGGTATGGGATTTCCGTGAATACGATGGATTTCTTTTCGTCGCCCTCGATCGTGTAACGCGAGCGCATAATGACTCGCCCACGGCCCGTTGCATAAGCTTCGCGGACTCCTTCAACGCCGTTAATCAGAGCCCCTGTTGGAAAGTCTGGGGCAGGAATATGTGCCATCAAATCGGTGACAGTCACATCCGGATTATCAAGATAGGCCAAACACCCGTTGATGACCTCCGTGAGGTTGTGCGGCGGGATATTGGTGGCCATCCCAACCGCGATGCCTGCGGACCCATTGACTAACAGGTTTGGGATTCGGGTCGGCAGTACCTCAGGGATGCGCTCTGTACCGTCGTAGTTCGGCACATAATCCACGGTTTCTTTATCCAGATCGGCAAGTAACTCGTGCGCGATTCGGGCCATCCGAATTTCGGTATAACGCATCGCGGCTGCTCGGTCACCATCCACCGAACCAAAGTT
>CAJXXD010000210.1 GCA_913062835.1 uncultured Gammaproteobacteria bacterium | reverse complement strand
CAGGCGGAGTCAAAAGCCAAGTCCCTCGAAGCCACCATCGAACGGTTAAATGCGGCGCAGGCGCAGGGCATCGGTGAGTTGGCGCAGTCGGATGCTCAGTTGAGGCAAACCCTGGTGTCGTGGGAGCAGCGGATTCAGGAGAGTGTGTCTGCTCAACTGAAACCTCTCACGGATCGGCAGGTGCAGTTGGATCGGTCGATCACGACAAACAAAGGCAGTACGGACGAACGGCTTGCCCTGTTAGCAGAGCAATTGAACACCGAACGCAATCGAATCGATGCACTGGCAGATTCAGCGAATACATTGGCTACCTTGCAGACTGCGAGCAATGAAAGCCGGCAAGCCATTGCCACCATCAGGAGTCAGTTGGAGACACTCACAGCGACCCAGGCCGAGCTGAGTGAGGCGATTTCCGCATTGCGAGTCGGTATCGACGGGTTGAATGCCGAAATCCAAAGGTTGAGTGGAGACAGCGGCCAATCTTTGGCGGTGGATCTTGTGATTGAGCAGGTGGACAGACTGGCCCAGGAAGTGTCTGCCCAAGGACAACTGTTGCAGGCCGTGGATGCCAGCCGTAAGCAACTGACACAACGATTGATCGATCTGGATGAGCGACTCAATCAGACGGCTCAGCCGTAGGAGTGCATATGCGTCGCGTGGTATTTAATCAAAAAGGCGGTGTTGGTAAGTCTAGCATTGCGGTCAACTTGGCCGCTGTCAGTGCATTAAATGGGTTGAAGACATTGCTTATTGACCTGGATGTGCAGGGTAACAGCTCGCACTACGCGCTCGGTGAAAAAGCGCTTGAGTTGCCGGGTGTGGAGTCGTTCTTCCAGCAACAGTTGTCACTGTACAGTCGTGAACCGATTGAGTCCCTGATTCATGAGACGCCTTTTGAACGACTCTCTTTGATGCCCTCAGGGCGCGGTTTATTGGAGCTCGAGCACAAGCTTGAGAGTCGCTACAAAATGTACAAGTTGAAAGAAGCCCTTGAAGGGTTGTCGGAGCAGTTTGATCGGATCTATATCGACACGCCGCCGGCCCTGAATTTCTTCTCGCGTTCTGCGTTAATCGCGGCCGACCGGGTCGTAGTGCCCTTTGATTGCGACACATTCTCCAAACATGCCCTGTATCAACTGATGGAGACTGTGAGCGAAATCCAAGCCGATCATAACGCCGATCTGATGCTTGAAGCCGTTGTGCCCAATCAGGTGCCGGCACGGGGCAAGGTGGCGCATGGATTGATTGAGGAATTGAAAGCGGATGGGTTGCCCGTGACTGATACGCTGTTGGGGTCCAGTGTGGTCATGCGAGAATCGCATGAAGCATGTAAGCCTTTGGTGCATTTGAATCGTTCGCATAAATTGAGCCACGATTTTGTGGCCCTTCACAGTGAGCTTGAGGCCACGATTTGAGCGATCCCAAAGCGCATGCCATTACCGCGCTGTTGAATGCGATGGAGTTTCGACTGCGTGAGATTGGCGCGTGGTCGGATGAGCGTCCCGCCCCCGAAGCCTTAGCCAGTACCCTGCCATTTTGTTATGACACCCTGGAGCTCGAGTCCTGGATTCAATTCATCTTTATTGGCCGGATGCGTGAGCTGATCGAACAGGGCGATCCATTGCCTCAGTCCTGTGGCATTGCACCTTATGTGGAGATGTTGGCCGCTAACGGTCGAGCGACAGATGCCGAGTTGGCTCAGCTGATTAGAGAGATAGACGATATACTGACGCTGTGAGTACTGGCCAAAAAAAACCGCCCTGTGATTGAGTCAAAGGACGGTTTCTAACGATTTGGTAGCGGGGAGAGGATTTGAACCTCTGACCTTCGGGTTATGAGCCCGACGAGCTACCAGGCTGCTCCACCCCGCAATCGAGGCGCGAATACTAATGAAGCGAACCTGTTTCGTCAAGTAACACTGAGAGAGAATAAGGATAATTTGTGACCGGCCTCATCCTGTTTACATGCGCCCAACCGATTCCGCACGGACTGGCCACCTGTTGTTTGGCCGCTCGCTCTGGAGTGTGAGATGAATTTTCTCTGGTATGACTATGAGACCTCAGGTCGAGATCCCGCCTTCGACCGCCCGATCCAAATCGGATGGCAGCGGACCGACGCCGCCTGTCAGCCTATAACAGAGGCCGAATCCCGCTATATTCGGCTGCCTGATGATGTGTTGCCGTCGCCCGGTGCGATGATGGTGCACCAAATTTTACCTGAGGTTCATCAGCGGCATGGCATGAGCGAAGCTGAGTTGGCGGTCTTATTAGATGAACTGATCACCCCCAACACTTGGGTGGCCGGCTACAACTCACGCGCATTTGATGACCGATTCACGCAACATGTGTATTTTCGATCGCTCCGTGATCCCTATCGTTGGCAATACGCGCATGGACGGGGCCGCTTCGATCTGTACCCTGTGGTCTTATCGTTTTTTGTGTTTCATCCCGAGGCAATTCTTTGGCCGGAGGATGCCGATGGGCGACCGCGATTTAAGCTCGACCGCCTTGGACCCTTGAATGGCCTGGATCAGGGCATTGAGCGGGCACACGATGCTGCATCGGATGTGGCAATGACTGCGCGTCTCGCAGAACGGCTTGCGCGCGAGAATCTAGATCTCTTTCAAGAGGCCTTGAATCGGACCGACAAACACCAGGTGACTGAGTTGATTCGAGCGGAAGGGCGCAGCCATGGATTGCTCGAGGTCACTCCCTTTGCTGGATGGGGTCAAGGTTATGCGCGTGATGTGTGGATTCCTTTTC
>CAJXXD010000209.1 GCA_913062835.1 uncultured Gammaproteobacteria bacterium | reverse complement strand
TGGACATCGTCGTCCCGGTCGACCATGGCGTAGAAAGTATCGTAGGCCAGTGTCCAGGCGAGATTACCGACAAATAACAGCGCCACGATGGAGTTCAGTGGTGCCCCATGGGCGGTAAATGCCATCGGGATCGCCATGGAGAATGCGAGCCCTAAGCCAACCTGAGGCCAGAATGTCACGCGCTTCAGCCACGGATAAACCACAGCCAACGCAAGGGCCACCACCGATAAGCCAATGGTTTGAAGGTTAGTCAAACAGACTAGGACAAATGCCAACAGCAGCAAAATCACGGCCAGCGTGATGGCCTCTTTCACTGTCATGTGGCCTTGGGTGAGTGGGCGATGTTGTGTGCGTTTGACGTATTTATCGAACTTGCGATCAGTCAGATCGTTGATCACACACCCCGCGCTTCGTGTGAGAATCACGCCCAAGGTGAATATGACCCAGATGGAGAGCGAAAACTCGGTGGCCTGAGCCGCCAGTAACAACGCGATCCAGGTTGGCCACAACAGCACAATCCATCCGACTGGACGATCGAGACGGGTCACTTGGATCCAAAAGGGCAGACGACTGCCTAAGGTGGCAAGACTAGACATGGGCAAAATGTTCCTCTGATCCAATCCAGCGGGCAATGAGCGCATGGCTTGTAGCGGGCGAGTTGAGCCGGATGCGTTCAGCCACTTGAGCCACCCGATCGAGTAACTCGGCATGACGACCCAGATCGGCAATTTTAAATGCCAGGTCACCGGTCTGTCGTGTGCCGCTGACATCCCCCGGACCTCTGAGCTTCAGGTCGGCTTCTGCCAACGCGAACCCGTCGTCGGTTTCTTTCAGGAGCGTGAGCCGCTCTCGTGCGGTGACGGACAATTGCTCGCCGGGTAACAGAATGCAATAACTGACCCGGCTACCCCGACCCACACGTCCTCGCAACTGATGCAGTTGGGCTAATCCCAACCGTTCTGGGTTCTCGATCACCATGATGTTGGCGTTGGGTACATTGACGCCCACTTCAATGACCGTAGTGGCTACCAAAATGTCTAGCTGTCCTTCGGCAAAGGCCTGCATCACTTTTGATTTTTCCTCTACTTTTAATCGGCCGTGCACCAGTCCCACCCGGCGATGCGGCAACCATTCAGACAGTTTGGCGGCCCGGGTCTCTGCGGCCTCTGCCGGACTTTGCTCGGTTTCTTCGATCAGCGTGCAAACCCAGTAGGCTTGGCCTCCCTGCTCGATCTGTTGATCGAGGCGGGTGGCTAGATCTGCACTGCGTTGGGGACTGACCACCCGTGTATCCACAGGCGTCCGGCCCGGCGGTAGCTCATCAATAATTGAAACATCAAGATCTGCGTATTGGGTCATCGCCAGAGTGCGGGGAATGGGTGTCGCGGTCATGATGAGTTGATGGGGTGTGCTTTCTTTGCCTTTTTGCCTAAGCATCAGCCGTTGTGCCACACCGAAGCGATGCTGTTCATCGATGATCACCAAGCCGAGCCGGGCAAAATCTACCTCATCTTGGAACAGCGCATGGGTGCCAACGATCAGCGAGCACCCGCCTGTGGAAATTTGATTCAATAGGGTGCGTCGTGTCGCCGTTTTCAATGACCCGGTCAGCCAGCCCACTGAAATCCCCAAAGGGTGTAACCAGTCAGCAAACTGCCGCGCGTGTTGTTCTGATAACAGCTCTGTCGGTGCCATCAAGGCCACCTGATATCCCGATGCAATCATCGGCAAAGCGGCTAACGCAGCCACTAAGGTTTTGCCAGACCCCACATCTCCTTGCAGTAGTCGAAGCATCGGCTGACGGGCCTGCAGATCTTGATCGATTTCCATCAGCACTCGCGCTTGAGCGCCCGTCAGGGAAAACGGCAGTTGCGCGATCAGTTGCGATCGATGATCTGCCCCTGAATGAGACAGCGCAGGCGCCTGAAATTCGCTGTATTGGTCTCGTCGTGTCAGCAATAGCAGTCGATGTGCCAGTATTTCTTCAAAGGCCAAGCGATCCACAAAAGCTTCCGGTGGATAGCCTTTTGCCGGCTGATGGACTGCGACCAGTGCGTCCCAAAGTGATGGAAATCCAGCGCGCTCATGGACTTCCAACAATTCCGCTAGGTCATAGGCTTCGGGGCCCCTACCGAGCGCTTGTTGAATCACATCCCGAAGCTTGGCTTGGGAGAGCCCCTCGGTTATTGGGTAAATCGGGGTCAGCCGATCTGTTAACGGGGGCGGATCGGAGTTGAATACAGTGATCTCTGGGTGGATCAATTCTTTGACCCCTTGATTGAATCGTATTTCCCCAAAAACTCGCACCCGATACGCGCTTTTTAACGTCGAGAGATACGCTCTGGAAAAATGGAAAAGCCGGATTCGAGCCGCCCCGCTGTTATCTTCGAACGTCAAAGTAGCCTGCATGCGACGCCCTGGAATCAGGGCTTGAGCGGTGATTTCACCTTCAAAAAGCTGAGGACCTTGGTCGTTGGCATCGGCGAGCTGTGTCAGGCGTGTTCGGTCTTCATAGCGAGCTGGCAGGTGAAACAGCAGGTCCCGAGGCTGAGTGATGCCCAAACGATCTAAGGCCGCTGCCACCTTTGGGCCCACCCCTTTGAAGCTTTGAAGCGATTCAGGCGCCTTGGGATCGGCCATGGAGTGAGGGCGCTACCTGATTCTTAATGACGTCAATTAAGAGTCGAATGGCATCCTTGCGGGGAAATTGCTTGCGCCATACCAAGGCCACGGTGCGTGAGGGCTCCGGCTTGGTAAACGGCCGTGTGGTCAGATAGCCCGGGGCGTAGTTTTGAAGGCCT
>CAJXXD010000208.1 GCA_913062835.1 uncultured Gammaproteobacteria bacterium | reverse complement strand
TGATTTGGTCTTCACCGTTGACTTGGGTAATCGCCTGACCGTGAATGTTGGTTGGAATGCCGCCCATCATGTAATGACAGGTCGGCACAACTGGAATGGGTGCCGTGACTGGATCCACGTGCGCGAAAGTCTTGGACAGCTCGGTGATGCCAGGTAGGCGCGAGTGCAAAATGTCTTTCCCCAAGTGATCCAGCTTCAAAAATACGTGGTCACCCTGCTCACCGCAGCCACGGCCTTCCAAAATCTCGGTCATCATTGAACGAGCCACCACGTCTCGGCCTGCCAAGTCTTTGGCATTCGGCGCGTAACGCTCCATGAACCGCTCACCGTCTTTATTGATCAGATAACCACCCTCGCCGCGACATCCCTCAGTCACCAAGGTGCCTGCACCGTAAATACCGGTCGGGTGGAACTGCCACATCTCCATGTCTTGCATTGGATAGCCGGCACGAAGCGCCATCCCGATACCGTCACCGGTATTGATGTGGGCATTGGTCGTCGATGCATAAATCCGGCCTGCGCCGCCTGTTGCCAGAACAGTTGCTTTCGACTCAACGAAAACCACTTCGCCGGTTTCAATATCAATTGCAATCACGCCAACCACAACGCCGTCCTGATTGCGCACCAGATCCACCGCAAACCATTCGTTTAAGAAGGTGGTCTCATTTTTGACATTGTTCTGATAAAGCGTATGCAACAGGGCATGGCCCGTACGGTCCGCCGCAGCGCAGGTGCGGGCTGCTTGACCGCCTTTTCCGAAATCCTTTGACTGACCACCAAATGGGCGCTGATAAATACGTCCGTTTTCGAAGCGCGAGAATGGGAGACCCATATGCTCAAGCTCAAACACGGCCTCTGGACCCACTGAGCACATGTACTCGATCGCATCCTGGTCACCGATGTAATCCGACCCTTTGACGGTGTCGTACATGTGCCAACGCCAGTCGTCGTTCGGATCCGCGCTGGCAATTGCACAGGTAATGCCGCCTTGCGCCGAGACCGTATGTGAACGCGTCGGAAACACCTTGGTCAAGCACGCAGTCTTGAATCCCGACTTAGCCATCTGTAGTGAGGCACGCATACCGGCCCCACCGCCTCCGATCACAACCGCGTCGAAGGATAATTTACGAAGTGAAGACATGGTTTAGAACCCCCACAGAATGCTGATACCCCAAACGACGTACACGAACAAACTGATCGCGACGGCGCCTAGGAAAGAAACCCGAATAGCCCCTTTTTTGAGGTAATCGGTCGCCACTGTCCATAGTCCAATCCAGGCATGCCCTGCCAATGCTAAAATCGCAAGCAACGTGAAGATCCGCACCCAGGTCTGACCCATAAAGGCCTGCCATTGTGCGAACGTCAGGTCGCCCCCGTTGACGGCCAACCACACCACCATTACGACGGTGTAAGCTGCCAAAATTAACGCACTAAAACGCTGTACAACCCAGTCATGGACGCCGCTGCGCCCATAATTCAATACACTCGTTACCATACCCAAATCCCTGCCAAAACGATCAACACGGCTGCAACTGCCAACGACACTTTTGCGAACAGCGGACCGGACTCCAATGTTTCGCCATAACCCATGTCCATAAACAAATGCTTCAGACCTGCCACAAAGTGATAAGCCAGAGCGGCTAATACACCCCAAACAATAAAGGCGACAAATCCGTTCTCGAGCAGACTTAGGGTGTCGGCAAACCCTGCCTCACTGTCGAGAGACAAGCCAAGCAGCGCCAATAAAATGAAGCTGCCAAAAAACAGCACAACCCCGGTAATGCGGTGCAAAATTGATGCGATCGCCGTAATCGGGAAGCGGAAGGTGGATAGATCCAAGTTCACTGGACGCTGGGTAGACAAAGCCATGCGTTTGAATTCCTTATGGTCACCAAGATAGGTAAGTGGGCCACATTATAGGGCGGTCTTTATAACGTTACAAAGGGTAACGTATGCGCCTTTATGACTAAATCAACTAGCTCGGATTGACAGGAAGACCCCTCTGTTTATAGTGGCCCCACTTCCGCTTGACTTGTGTGCGATGCACAATGGCCTGAGGAGAATGGCCTAAATTGCGGATTTTCAACCAAAGGAGCCGAAAACATGGCTGAAAAGAACGCCAAATTAACCCTCCCAACGGGTGATATTGTCGAATTGCCAGTGTATGAAGGATCGACAGGTCCTGACGTCATTGACGTATCTGCGCTGCTAAAAGCCGGGTACTTCACATATGACCCAGGATTCATGTCCACAGCGGCCACTGAATCCAAAATCACCTACATCGACGGTGAGAAAGGTGTGTTACTGCACCGGGGCTACTCGATCGAAGAGTTGGCTGAAAAGTCTGATTACCTTGAGACCTGCTATTTGCTTTGGTATGGCCAGCTGCCTACAAAAGAACAAAAGGAGCAGTTTGTTCGCTCAATTACCCGTCACACAATGCTGCATGAGTCATTGGCGCATTTCTTCGATGGCTTCCATCACAATGCGCATCCGATGGCCATGATGTGCGGTGCGGTCGGCGCACTGTCCGCGTTTTATCACGACGTCATGGACATTCGCTCAGAACGAGATCGCGAAATTGCGTGTCACCGGCTAGTAGCCAAGATGCCCACACTGGCCGCGATGTGCTACAAGCACTCAATCGGTCAGCCGTTCATGTATCCGCGCAATGACCTCTCCTATGCAGCGAACTTCTTGTACATGATGTTCGGCACACCGTGCGAGCAGTACGAGGTAAGTCCCGCGGTTGAGCGTGCTATGGATCGTATCTTCCTGCTACACGCCGATCATGAGCAAAATGCATCGACGTCAAC
>CAJXXD010000207.1 GCA_913062835.1 uncultured Gammaproteobacteria bacterium | reverse complement strand
AATTAAAACAATCGAAGAGCAGTTGGATGATGTATTTGATATCAAATTTGCTTTCAACAAATGGAGTCTTGGAGAAGATTTCCTAATGCAGCTTGGCTTTAGTGCTGAAGAAGCAGCTGAACGCGGTATGCGTGATGGTGAACGAATATTCTACTACGACGCAAAAGAAAATTGGTGGAGTCGCGCAGGCGCACCCGACAAGATGCCAGTTGGAGAAATCGGTGGAGGAGACAGCGAGATGTTTTTTGACTTCGGCATTACTCCTAATCCTGATGCACTGCAACCAAACCAACACGATGATCCGGCGAGTGATACCGGACGATTCATGGAAATCGGAAACAGTGTATTTATGGAGTACATTAAAACGGATGCAGGGTTTGTACCGCTACCCGCTAAAAATATTGATTTTGGTGGTGGCTTGGAGCGGATTGCAGCGGTCATGCAGGGTGTGCACTCCAACTACGAAATCGATTTATTTCAGGCGCTGTTGAAGGCAGCGGCCGAGGCAACTCGCACTGACGACTTGGAGGCGAAGAGCCTTCGGGTGATTGCCGATCACATTCGGTCGTGTTCGTTTTTGATTTGTGATGGTGTCATGCCCTCCAACGAAGGCCGAGGCTATGTACTTCGTCGGATCATCCGTCGGGCAATCCGTCACGGTCATAAACTTGGCTGCACTCAGCCGTTTTTCCATAAATTAGTGCACACGCTAGTGGCCGAAATGGGCGAGGCCTATCCGGAACTCCGGGACGCCGAAGACCGAATTGTGGCCGCTCTAAAACAAGAAGAAGCGCAGTTTGCAAAAACACTCGATGCCGGCATGAAGGTGCTGGAAGACGCCGTGGCCGAGATGGCAGGCGATACCTTGCCTGGCGAAGTGATTTTCAGACTCTATGACACCCATGGCTTCCCAGTCGATTTGACCAACGACATCGCACGAGAGCGTGGCTTTGAGCTGGATATCGAAGGTTTTGAGGCGGCGATGGCCGCGCAGCGTGAGAAGTCGCGTCAGGGATCAAGCTTTGCAGCCGAAGGTGCGCTTCGCATCGATTTGGATGGGGTCACTGAGTTTTTGGGGTACACCCATTTAGAGGCCAGTGCGCAAATCATTGGGTTGGTCAAAGACGGCGCCTTAGTTGAGCATTTAGCGGCCGGTGATGAAGGGTTGGTGATTCTCAACCAAACCCCGTTTTATGCTGAAAGCGGGGGTCAGCAGGGCGATACCGGCACGCTGACCTCCGCGCAAGGTGCCTTTGAAGTGACCACAACCAAAAAAGTCGGGTCGCATTTTGCCCATGAGGGTCGCCTGAAAATGGGCAGTCTTCAGGTGGGTGAGGCGCTGACCGCGCGGGTCGAAGGGCCGAGACGTCAGGCGACGGCACTCAATCACTCTGCCACGCATCTGTTGCATGCCGCACTTCGCCACGTGCTCGGTGAGCACGTGACGCAAAAAGGCTCGCTGGTCACACATGATCGGACCCGCTTTGACTTCTCGCACACAGCTCCGGTGACAGCGACTGAAATCGAGCAGATCGAAGCTCTAGTTAACGCAGAGATTCGGAAGAACCATCCCGTGCAAACTCAAGTGATGCCGATTGAGGAGGCCAAAGCGGCCGGAGCGATGGCGCTCTTTGGTGAAAAATACGACGACGAAGTCCGTGTCCTGTCGATGGGCGAATTCTCTGTCGAACTCTGTGGCGGCACGCATGTGAACCGAACTGGAGACATTGGATTATTTAAGATTGTTTCCGAGAGCGGTGTTGCCTCTGGGGTGCGGCGTGTCGAGGCGGTGACGGGTGAGGGCGCATTGGCCCATGTCCATGCGCTGGAAACGACGGTCTCGGATGCAGCGGCGCTTTTGAAGACGGGCGCTGACTCGGTGCTCGGTAAGATCGAACAACTCAATGAGCGCTTAAAGCAGGCTGAGCGTGAAACAGAGAGCCTGAAAATGAAGTTAGCGACCCAAGCGGGCGGTGATTTGATGGACGACGTGGTCGAGGTGGCCGGGGTTCAGTGTTTGGTCGCGACCTTAGACGGTCAGGACCCAAAAACCTTGCGTGACACACTCGATCGCATTAAGAACCGCCTTTCACGAGGCGTGGTGGTTTTGGCCACGGTGCGTGACGACAAGGTCAATTTGATCGCAGGCGTCACCGACAACCTGACCGATCGTGTCAAAGCCGGTCAGTTGATTGGCTTTGTTGCTGAGCAGGTGGGCGGACGTGGCGGCGGTCGGGCTGATATGGCGCAGGCCGGGGGCACTGAACCTGCGGCTTTGCCGGGCGCGTTGGCGTCTGTGTCGGCTTGGCTTGAGACTCAATTAACCTAAGGAATGCCATGGCATTAATCGTACAAAAATACGGCGGCACCAGTGTCGGTACCGTCGAGCGGATTCAGGGTGTCGCGAAAAAAGTCCAGGGCTTCCGCGAACAAGGGCATGACGTGGTCGTGGTGGTCTCTGCGATGAGTGGTGAAACCAATCGTCTCATTGGCATGGCCCAAGAAATCAGCGACCGTCCCATTCCCCGGGAGATGGACGTCTTAGTGTCAACCGGTGAACAGGTCACGATCGCCTTATTGGCCATGGCGCTGAGCGAACGCGGCTGCCCTGCAAAGAGCTATACCGGCGGACAAGTCCGTATTCACACTGACAGCTCGCACACCAAGGCGCGCATCCAAGCAATCGACGATCAAGCGATGCGCGATGATTTGGCGGCGGGCCGTGTGGTGATTGTGGCGGGCTTCCAGGGCATGGACGAGGCGGGCAACATCACCACGCTCGGTCGAGGCGGCTCGGATACGACCGCAGTCGCGCTGGCCGCCGCACTAAAA
>CAJXXD010000206.1 GCA_913062835.1 uncultured Gammaproteobacteria bacterium | reverse complement strand
GTGGGCTTCCGACTGCACGCCGAGGGGTCTCATCGGCGGTTCGGATTCGAACCCGATATCGCCTGTTACTGCAAGGCGCTCGGCAACGGCTATCCGATCTCCGCCGCGGTCGGGCGCAGCTCGTTGAAAATCCCCGCCACCCGGGTCTTTCTCACCGGAAGCTACTGGAACAATGCGGATGCGCTTGCGGCTGCCATGACCACTCTCCGGATCATCGAACGGGATCGCGTGCCGGAAAAATTGGAGTCCCTGGGAGACCGCCTTTGTCGCGGGTTGATGGAGACTGCCCGAAAGCACGGGCACCATCTGAAATGCACGGGGCCGAGGGCGGCACCCTATCCCTTTTTCGAGGGAGACGGAGACCTTCGGCTCCTGCAAAAATTTTGTGGATTGGCGGTCCGCCGTGGAGCCTTTTTTCATCCGCATCACAACTGGTTTATCAGCGCGGCCCATACCGGGGAATCCATCGATGAGGCGATCGACATCGCGCAGGACTGTTTCGAGGCGGATGTGGCCGGTCTACATCACCCACCTCATGGTGCGCGCATTCGTGCCGATCAATAAAGGCCTGAAACTCAGGTGCTGCACGGTGGAAGTTCAGACCCGTCACAGACGGCACGCCCTCTGCGTCTCGGAACGCTCGACCGGCTGCGAAGCCACCCTGAGCTTGCGAGCGACGGTTGAACTGAACGGGTTCTCCCAGATTGTTGACACACTTTGGCGGTTCGACCACAGGAAATCTGTCATTGGCTTGAACTGGATGCACTGACCACAAAAAGAACATCAGCACCGCCGTTTGCCATCTCCGTTTCATGAGCTCACCTCTCTCAGTCCTTACTCGTCCAATTCCGATGGATCCAAAAGGCGGATCACCGCCCATTATGCGGTGATTATGACTGCCATTCACCGCAAGCCTGTCACTATACGGTTAAATAATATTCAGTGATCTCCGACTCACAAAGCATCACAAGTTCCGTCCACCTGCGGCTTGATGTCTCGTGACTGAAAGCTCGGTATTTTTCTTTTCCAAGCACGCTGTTTTTTGGGAAAAGGTATCCGGAAGGAAAGTTACAGAAAAACGGGCTCTTTTTACAAAGAGGAATTCAATTGCAAACAGTAAAAAGCCAGCAAATTCTGGGCTTTTGAGGCTGTCCCCCATAGGGGATATCAAAGTTCGTTGTAGGGTAATGGCGGAGACGGAGGGATTCGAACCCTCGATACGCTATTAACGTATACACACTTTCCAGGCGTGCTCTTTCAACCACTCAGACACGTCTCCTCGAAGGCGCGCACTATACCGAGTCCACATGGGAACTTCCAGTGAACTCAGAGCCGCGTCAAAAAGGCTTCCGGGTCCAAATCAGGGGGTGCCGGCCGCTCACTGACAGGCCGTCCCAAATAAATCATGGCCACTACCTGCTCATGATCCTGCAGTTCCAGTGCACGGGATACTTCGCCTGAATAGGCCACGTTACCGGTCCGCCACATGGCACCCAGTCCGAGCATGTGAGCTGCTGTCACAATCAATTGGGCCGAACAACCGGCTGCCACCAACTGCTCACTCTCAGGAATCTTGTCATTGTCTTTTGGGGAGAAAATCACCGCCAGAAGCGTCGGGGCTCTAAGCGCCTTATTTTTAGCCGCATCGATGGCATCTTCAGAGACATCCACCAGATCGCCGTGCAGGTACTCGCTCATCGCTTCCCCCAAGCGCTCACGGGCCTCGTTTTCCAACAGAATAAATCGATAGGGACGGAGCCGGCCGTGGTCACAGGCACGAAGCCCAGCACGCAGCAACAAATCCAGCTCTTCGGCAGACACGCCAGGCTCACTCACCCGCGGGATCGAGACGCGGGACAACAACGCTTCGATAGGCGACATAGGACGTCCTCCACAAAGGATTTAGTGCAAGTTAGTGCCGGATTAGCCTCGGTGGCAAGAACTTCGTCGGCTGGATACTCCGAACCGGGTTGATGTCCAATCCGCCGCGCCGAACAAAGCCAGCCCAAACAACAAGTTCCGTGGGTTCTAAGACCGCTTTTAGATCTTGATAAATTCGCTCAATGCAGGCTTCGTGGAAGCCGGTGTGGTTTCGGTAACTGACCCAATAGGCCAACAACGATTCCGGACGGATTCGATGCGGTCCTTCGTATTTCATGACCACGGTCGCCCAATCCGGTTGCCCGGTGACCGGGCAGTTCGAGCGAAACAGATGGCTGTGATACCGCGCTTTACCGGGCACACCCGCCTCAACTGCCAACAAACGCGCATCCGGTTCATAAATCCCGCAGTTGACAGGCCAATCATCCAAACATTCACCTTTCGGGGCTTCCACAGCAAATCGGGGGTCGTCCAATCGGTACAGAGAAAAGGCAGGCGCCACGCCCAACACCGGGGTCAACGCCTCGACAACAGCCCTCACCACGGCGACTTCGTCATCAAAACAATCATTGGCGAAACTATTGAAAAAAAGTTTCAACGACTTCGATTCACAGAGATTCGGGCTGTCTGCCGGCACCACCAACTGCGCGATACGACAAACCGGCAATCCATCTCGGTTCAACCAAGACAGCTCCCACGCGTTCCAAAGATCGTGGCCAACAAAACCTGTGGCTTCGATGCCCTCCACCCCTCTCGCCAATGCACGGGGCACACCGACCAAAACCGAGGGGTCAAAAGTGGTCGGCTGCTCCGAGGTCTGTCCCAAGGGCAGCGCGCCTGCGATGCCCTCAAGACCTGTGATATTCGCCATTAGGAACGTACCCCAGCGCCCTGACTCAACAGACGAAGCGCAATGAGATAGGCCACACCCGTCATTGACACCAGAATCCCGTAAGCGACCCACAGGGACACATCAGTGACCCCTAAGATGCCGAAGCGGAAGGCATTGACCACATAGAGGATCG
>CAJXXD010000205.1 GCA_913062835.1 uncultured Gammaproteobacteria bacterium | reverse complement strand
ATGGCATTGTGTTCAGAATCGATCGGCAAGACGACCGCACCTGAGCGCTTCGCCTCCGCCATCATCAAGGCCCCGGCCATCACCAACGACTCTTTATTGGCGACACAGACCCGTTTGCCCGACGCCACCGCCGCAAATGTCGATTCAAGGCCAGCCCCGCCCACGATGGCGGCCATCACCACATCGACATCACTGGCCATGGCGGCTTCCGCCAAGGCCGCCTCACCGAAGGCAAGCGACCCTTTAAAGTCGCTTGGCAATTGTGAAAGAAGCGCCTCCTGCTCAGCCGGGTCGGTCAAGATCACATGACGAGGTTGAAATCGTTTAATGATCTCTAAAAGTTTGTCGACCGAGCTGTGGGCACTGACCACTTCCAAATGAAACCGTTCGGGATAGGCGGCCAATACCGACAACGTCGACTCGCCAATCGAACCCGTGGCCCCAAAGAGTGCGACGCCCTGCGTCATGGTGAAGGCCATCCCGTCAAATACACCAGGAGCGCAAATACCGGTGCCGCCGCCGTCAAAGAGTCGATGCGGTCCATCACACCCCCGTGTCCGGGCAGTAAGGAGGACGAATCTTTTACACCGTGCTCTCGCTTGATCAAACTCTCAAACAGATCACCCAACACAGAGAACAGCACGGTGACGGCACAAATGACCAACAACCAGCCCCAAGCAGAAATCGAAAACAAGGATTCTTTCGGTTCGCCAATCCAGGCACCGATCACGCCAATCCCTAAGGCCACAAAGACGCCTCCGACCAAACCAGCCCAGCTCTTTCCGGGCGACACACTCGGGGCTAATTTCTTTACCCCATAGCGACGGCCGACAAAGAAGGCACCGATATCGGCGGCCCAGATAATGGCCACCAAAATGGAGATCAACAACAGATGCGCGTCATGGCGACGCAAGAACAACAACGCCACATAGGCAGGAATCAGCACCATTAGACCGAAGCCCAGCTTCATCCGACGTCCCCCAATGCGGTCTTTAAGCACCGGGTACTTCCACACCATGCCAAACGCAGCCAACCAGAACAACGAGCCAATACCCAGCACCATAGGGACATAGACCGCGGGCAAGTTGTAGGCGCCCCAGAGCATCAGCGAGAACACAAGCAACAGAGGCCACCGGATAAAACGCGACACCAAGCCCGACAGGCGTACCCATTCCCAAGCACCCAATAAGAGCACCGCCCCAACGGCGACTCCGAAGGCATCCGTGGGTAAAACAAACAAAATCAGAAGCGCTAAAGGCAACAATAACAGCGCGGTTAAGACGCGGGCTTTAAGCATGCTGAGCGCCTTGGACCTGCTCCGAGGTCAGCCCAAAACGGCGCTCTCGCTGCGCGTATTCCAATAAACAGGCGTCCATGGCCTCTCCATCAAAGTCAGGCCATAACACATCACTAAACACCAGTTCGGCGTACGCGGCTTGCCATAGTAAAAAATTTGAAATTCGCCGCTCGCCCCCGGTTCGGATCAATAAATCCACCGGTGGCTGTCCGGCAAGGGATTGGTAGGCTTCGAATGCGTTCTCATCAATGGCTTTGGGATCCAAGGTCCCGCCCACAGCCGCTTGGGCTAAGCGACGTGCCGTGTCTGCAATATCCCAGCGACCGCCATAATTGGCCATGATATTGAGACAGAGTCGCTCACCGCCCGCTGTTTCCGCCTCGGCACGATCCATGGCAGCCTGCAAGGTGGATGAAAAAGCAGACCGATCCCCCACCACCCGGATGGCGATGTGGTTTTCGACCAGCTCAGGCACCTCGTCGTTCAGGGATTTTTCGAATAACCGCATTAACCCCTCGACCTCAAGGCGAGGTCGCTTCCAGTTCTCACTGGAAAATGCGAATACTGAAAGAGTACCGACGCCGCGCTCAATGCATTTCCGAATCACACGGCGCAGTGCATCAGCCCCGGCTTGGTGACCAGCGAGCTTTCGTTTGCCTTGGCGTGTAGCCCAACGGTTGTTACCGTCCATGATGATGGCCACATGCTGTGGAATGCGAGGTTCAGTCATGAACCTCAGACTTCCATCAAGTCGACTTCTTTATCCTGCAGCAACTGATCGATGCGCTTGACCATGTCATCGGTCAATTTTTGGATGTCATCGCCCGCCTTGCGCTCGTCGTCTTCCGTGATTTCTTTTTCTTTCAACAGGTCTTTAATGTCGGCCAATGCGTCCCGACGAATATTTCGCACCGCCACCTTGGCTTGCTCAGCTTCAGCGCGGGCCTGCTTGGTGTAGCCTTTCCGGGTTTCTTCGGTCAGTGGCGGCATGGGCACACGAATCACCTGACCGGATGTCGAAGGGTTCAAACCCAAATCCGATTTCAAGATCGCTTTTTCCACTTCACCCACCATGGCTTTTTCCCAGGGGGTCACTGCCAGAGTCCGTGCGTCTTCCACATTGATGTTGGCAACTTGCGAGATCGGCACTTCAGAGCCGTAATAATCGAGGCGAACCGCATCCAAAATAGAGGGGTGCGCACGACCCGTCCGGATTTTCGCAAAGGCATGCCCCAAGGCCTCCAATGACTTCTCCATCCGCGATTTGGCGTCTGCTTTAATGTCGTTGATCACGTGTTACTTCCCTTCTTCAATCAGGGTGCCCTCGTTTTCACCGCGCACGATGGAAACCAAGGCCCCTTGTTTACTCATATTGAACACACGCACTGGCATGCCATGATCACGCACCAAACAAATGGCCGTTAAATCCATCACACCGAGTTGTTTTGCCAGCACGGTCTCATAGTCCAGATGATCGTATTTTACCGCATTTGGGTTAGTGACAGGGTCTGAATCGTACACTCCATCGACCTTGGTGGCCTTTAGCACCAAATCACAATCCACTTCAATTGCACGCAAACAGGCAGCCGAATCCGTGGTAAAGAACGGATTCCCAGTTCCCGCG
>CAJXXD010000204.1 GCA_913062835.1 uncultured Gammaproteobacteria bacterium | reverse complement strand
CGCCCATGGTATCTAAAAAAAGGCTCAACAGTGACCCTCTGATCATTCGGACACCAGACGGTCTTTATTGCCCTAAAGCACAAGCGCACATTGATCCTTGGCGTGCCGTGGACTGCGCACTGATCACACATGCGCACGCAGATCATGCCAGAGCAGGCAGCCGTCTCTACCATGCAGCCGAGCCAGGGTGTGACTTACTTCAAACCAGATTGGGCACAGATCAGATCAGCTCGCATGCGTTTGGCCAACCATTTCAACTTGGAGAAGTGCAGGTCAGCTTCCACTCAGCAGGTCATGTGTTGGGGTCTTCGCAAATTCGGCTGGACGATGGCCAACAGGTTTGGGTCATCACAGGCGACTATAAACGCCAACATGATCCAACCTGCGCACCCTTTGAGCCGGTAGAGTGCGACGTATTGATCACTGAGGCCACATTCGCATTGCCGATCTACCGGTGGCCGTCAATGGATCAAGTGATGACCCAGCTTTTTCAATGGTGGGATGGCTGTATACAGAGCCGTCGCACGCCGGTCCTCGCCTGCTATTCACTGGGTAAAGCACAGCGCATCATGGCGGAAATCGGGCAACGGACCGACCGCTCAGTTTGGGTTCATTCCGCTGTCGCTCGGCTTAACGAAGTCTATGCGGCAGTCGACGTAACACTCTGTCCTTGGCGGACTGCGTCTGAAGCACCCAAGGGCGTATCGACCGATTTGGTGATTGCCCCGCCACAAGTGATTGGAAGTGCAGGTCTAAAAAAATTCGCGCCCACCGAATGCGCAATGGCCTCGGGCTGGATGCAAATTCGGGGTGTCAGACGACGTGCCAGCCTCAACCAAGGTTTTGTCATCAGCGACCATGCCGACTGGGATGCACTGATTCAAACCATTCGCCAATCAAAGGCTCAGCATGTGTATGCCACACACGGCGAAACACGCGTATTAACTCAGTATCTCAATGACGTGTTGCAGATTCCAGCTGACCGATTAGAAACCGCCTTTGGCCTAACTGAGGGCGTGGATCAATGAACTTCGTGGCCTTATTCCAAGCACTTGACTGCAGCCAATCGACGCTTCGAAAAAAACATGCCTTGGTGTCCTTTATCGAACAGGCAGACCCGATGGAAAGTGGCCTCGGATTGGCACTTCTGTTAGGGCATCGCCTGCCCCACCGGCTACCCTCTAAAACTCTGAAACAAGCCGCAGAATCTGTATTTCGAGGCAGCACTTGGTTATTTGAGGCGTGCTATACCACAGTCGGTGATCTCTCTGAGACCCTCGCTATTTTACTCGGCGACACCGAAGCGGTCGCTGAGACCCAAACGCCTTGTCTCGCGTCTTGGGTAGCCCGCCTCGAAGCACTTAAAAAAGCCCCACCGGAGCAGCAAACTCAGGGATTGGTGAGCTGGTTACAAACGCTTTCACGAGATGAGGCATTCTTATTCCTAAAACTCTCGACCGGCGGGTTTCGCTTGGGTGTCAGCCAGGGATTGGTGCATGAGTCGATATCGATGGCCACAGGCATCGATCGGGCGGTCATCGATGAGCGCTTGATGGGTGGACTGCAACCCGACGTCCATTGGTTTGCCCGCTTGAAGGCTCCGGTCACTCAAGATGAAGCGGACGCACGCCCGGTTCCTTTTTTGTTGGCGCACAGCTGGCAAGACACCCTTCAAGACACGCTGGCTCCAAGGGATCTTGCGGTGGAGTACAAATGGGATGGAATCCGGTGCCAATTGATCAAAACCGACTCTCTGATCCGTCTCTGGTCACGCGGAGATCAAGACATCACCGCTCAATTCCCAGACATCACAGGCTGGGCCGCTACGCTGCCTAGCGGGCTGATTCTGGATGGTGAAATCATTGTGCACAAAGAAGGTCAGCCGAGGCCATTCAATGACCTCCAAGTTCGCCTCAACCGAAAACGTGTCACGCGCACGCTTCTGGCATCTCATCCAGCGCTATTTCGAGCGTATGATTGCCTCCGGTTTGCAAGCCAAGACCTACGCGATCAGCCCCACCACGACAGACGAACACACCTCGACTCACTCGGAATCGAAACCAGCCCGTTGCAGACCGTCGCAGACTGGGATGCGCTAAAAAGGATCCGCGCGTCAGCCCGAGAACAGGGCGCTGAGGGGCTGATGATCAAACATCGAGACGGTCACTACACGGGTGGGCGCAAAAGTGGACTCTGGTGGAAGTGGAAATTGGACCCCATGACCGCGGATTGCGTTTTACTGTATGCACAAGCTGGGCACGGTCGACGCGCCGCACTCCACACCGATTTCACTTTAGCGGTTTGGCAAGAAACCGACCTGATCCCGGTCGCCAAAGCGTATTCGGGATTAACCAATGAGGAGCTAAAAACCATCGATCGTTGGATTAAGGCCCACACCACCGATAAATTCGGTCCGGTGCGCCAAGTCAAACCGGAACTGGTGTTCGAGATCGGTTTTGAGGGCATTGCTCGGTCCACACGTCATAAAAGCGGAATTGCCCTGCGCTTTCCGCGGATTTTACGCTGGCGGACCGATCTGACCCCCAAGGATGCCGACCACTTAAGCCATTTTGATCACTTATTGGACTCGGTGGCCTCATGAGCTTCGAGGCGATCACAGACTTTTTCAAAAGCCGTGGACTCACGCCGTTTGAGTTTCAATTAAAGGCCTGGCAGCGGAGTCGTGCCGGTCTACACCAGTTGATCTTGTGCCCCACAGGGTCTGGGAAAACTTTGGCAGCCAGCGGGGCTATTCTCGATTCCCTCATGAAACAGAACAAAGCCGCGGGGCTTCGAATGCTTTACATCACCCCGCTGAGAGCCATGACTCGGGATTTAGAACAGGCTTTGGCAGCCCCTCTTTCTGGGACTGCGCATCGCGTAGCCACCCGAAGCGGTGACACCCCTGCCAAAGAACGCGCCGCTCTGT
>CAJXXD010000203.1 GCA_913062835.1 uncultured Gammaproteobacteria bacterium | reverse complement strand
ATGATGCCGTACAAATCACCAACCCGGTTGAACAGCGGAAGCAGGCTCGTGCGATCGGGGCCTATACCATCCGTATTAATGCGCAACCGATGCTGTTTCGACGCGATCAGTTGCATCCAGAGACCTTAAAGCGGTTGGCGGAGTTTGGCCGCGACGGTCAGCGACAGCAGCGACACCTTGATCGATGGCACCAGATCCAAGGCTCAGACCTGTTTAAGACGCTGTACCAAAAAGCGGTTGTCCTGTTTTCAGAACACACAGAGGTGTCCGAGATCGATGATGTGGATGGCAGCTTATACCGAAGTGGCTTCCCCAGTGATCACGATCGTAATTGTCTAGAGAGTGCGCCTTTGATGGATCCTGAGGCACTGAAGACTTGGATGCCTGCGTTCGATGATCCCCGGTATAGCGAGTTGGTGTTTCGTTATCGTGCCCGGAATTTCCCAGAGAGCTTAACGCCCGTGGAATGGAAGCGCTGGCAGTCGTTTCGTCGGCAGAAGCTGACCGGTTCGGGTCCCGGCGTGACGATTCAAACGCTTCAGTCAGAACTCATTGCGCTCGGTGAACAGGCACTCGACTCTCATCACTTCGATCAATTGCGTCAGTTTTCAGCATGGTTGGATAATCAGCCTCCAGTCTGAGAGGCAAACAATAATGCAGATAATTTCTCGGGGTGACTTCTTCGGCGGTTTGACGGCCGCCGTGGTCGCATTGCCGTTGGCGCTAGCTTTTGGTGTGGCATCAGGTGCGGGTGCCGCCGCCGGTCTCTATGGGGCAATAGCCGCTGGGTTTTTTGCAGCTTTGTTCGGGGGAACACCGAGTCAAGTAACCGGGCCGACCGGGCCTATGACGGTGGTCATGGCTGCTATCCTGACGCAAACCATTGCCCAAAGCCCCGAGAACGGATTAGCCATTGGATTTACTACCGTGATTCTGGCCGGGTTGATTCAAATGGCGGCCGGATTTTTAAAGCTCGGCCGATATTTTGTCATGGTGCCTTTCCCAGTGGTCTCCGGATTCATGAGTGGGATCGGTGTCATCATTATCCTGCTTGAGATTGGTCCTTTACTGGGTGCGCCGCACCTCAATAACCCATTGGATGCACTCTTGGCTTTGCCCGTCACGCTGTCAAATTGGTCGGGTGATGCGGCGTTTTTAGGTCTCGGTACGCTTGCTCTTTTGTTTCTGTGGCCGAATCGCTTTCAGGTATTACCCGCTCCCTTAATGGCATTGATCGCGTTTTCGTTTTTTTCCCTAGGTGCACCCTTCGATGCAGTGGAGCGCATCGGTGAGATACCGCGTGGATTGCCAGAGCTTCACTGGCCTGCCATTTCCTTGGATTTGCTCTCGACCATTGTGGGATCTGCGTTCCTGTTAGCGGCTTTGGGCTCTATCGACTCCCTCCTGACTTCGTTGGTTGCTGATAACGTGACCCGAACTCAACATGATTCGGATCGAGAGCTGATTGGGCAGGGTATTGGTAACGCCGTGGCTGGCTTGGTCGGAGGTCTGCCGAGTGCTGGTGCGACGATGCGTACCTTGGTCAATATTCGGTTGGGCGGCCGCAGCCGTATGAGCGGTATGTTGCATTCCATCATTCTGGCAGCGCTTATGCTGGGTGCAGCACCTCTCGGTGAGGCAATTCCGCTGGCGGTTTTGGCCGGGATATTGCTGAAAACTGGCTTCGATATCATCGACTGGAGTTTCTTGACTCGTCTCCACCGAGTGCCGCTATTTGCCAGTGCGCTCATGTTGGTGGTGTTCGTGACAACCGTCACTGTGGATTTGATTACAGCCGTCGCGATAGGGGTCTTTGTGGCCAACCTAGAGACGTTGTATCGATTGAGTGAAATGCAATTGAAGGATTTCAAAGCCGGTCGCTCCTCTGCGGAATTGTCGGGGCTTTCAGCGGAAGAGGAGTCGCTGCTCGATCAATCCGAGGGGCGGATCTTGGTATATCAATTGACAGGTTTTATGTCATACGGGTTATCGCGCGGGATAGCGCGCCATTTTTCACAACTCTCCGATCATCAGGTCTTGATCATCGATTTCAGCCAAGTCACTCACCTGGATTTATCAGCCGCTCTCACCCTCACGGAAATGATTGAAGACTCAAAAGATCAATCGCATGACGTGTTGATTTCGGGATTAGAGGGCCCTCTCTTGGCATCCACTCGTGCGACAGACTTGCAAGAGTTGATTCAGCCTCAATGGCGTTACGCAACGCGCATCGAGGCGATCCAGGGAGCGCTTAATTTGTTATACGCGTCGCCTTCAAGACGATCGGATTGGCAATCCGCACTCTGAGGTAGTCGGCAAACTCTGATTGAGTCAGTCTTTCTAACGCGTTTGCCTGTGTCAGTCGATCGTCAAAGGCACGGTTCAATCCGATGGCCTGCCAAATTGCACTGCTTAATTCACCTTGCGTTTGAGGCGGGCTTCTAAGTTCATTAATCACCGATTGTTTGGCGGCGTCGAATTGCTCGGACGGCATCGTCTCAACATCGGCTGCAAAGCCCTCGAACTCGGCCAGCATGGCGGCGACCAAAGCATCTGGGTTGGCGACAGGCGATTGAATGGCGCCGGCGAGCATGGGCGTATTCAATAACGGAAATGCAGTCGCAAATGTGATGTAACCCAGCTGCTGCTCAGTCCTCAGGGCTGTGTAGAAAGGCGCCTCCAATAGGTTGCCTGCGAGGGCATTAAGGGCTCTGGCCTCCGCTGAATCATCCTGATCGACATAGACCACGATGGCCGCTTCGTCGGGATGGGTGTACGCAAACTCCAAGGTGCGCTCTTCATTCCACGGGGCTGTCCGCGGAGTGACAGCCACGGTGTCGGGATCCAGTGGTAATCGATCTGCGATGGACTTCAAAAAAGCGGTTCCGGTTTCGACGGAGACAGGTCCGTGTATGAACAGCTCTGCTCGAACAC
>CAJXXD010000202.1 GCA_913062835.1 uncultured Gammaproteobacteria bacterium | reverse complement strand
CCATCACCGTAGTGACTCGCACTGTATCCTCAAGCCGATCTATGCCTGAGAGCAGGCGATAAATCATCCCAGCCTGAGTCCGTTGCCTCAGCCACCGAGCTTCTCGATCAAACACATCGGTCGGCGCGGAAGACAGCTCGGCCCATTCCGACCGAATCGCCTCGTCGTCTGGCGCTCGCGCACCCGCTCCCTGCAACCAGCTGGCATCAGGATCCTTAGTTTCCACAAACCGACGAAGAAACGCCGAATACTCCATCGGTGTCATGTGGTTCCCTCCAATGACCTTAACAGCATCCATCGTCCCAATCCGGGCGGTAACTGCCCTTGGGACAGCAGCGGTTCAAACCGTGCGACCACCGCTTCTGGCGCACAATGAGCCAGAGCGCGTATGGCTTCTTTTGGGGATGGACCCGCTAGCGGATCAAGCATACGACTCATCCGATACAACCAGCCGGTCTCGGTGGTCGGATCGTCATCGGCTTGCGGATCAGCGTGCCTTAGCAATCGCTCCCCGCGTTCGGCTTTACTGATCACCCCCATAAAGCAGGGCAGTCGATCGGCGATCTCAAGCCCAAGATCAATCAAATCGGAGACCGGACCGGCCAACGACTCGATCTCAATTTCAGAGACCAGGCTCTGCGAATCTTTTGTGCGAACCTCACCGAGATCCAGAGACACCATGGCGTCACAGGCACCCCACTGTACGCGCCAGTCGGTGCGTCGGAGCGTATTTTCAAACGCTACCTGCAGTCGGTCAGTCTGTACCAGGTCACGCACTAAATTCGGCAAGGGCAACTGCATCAGTTGATCCCTATCCAACTCAGGTACCGCGACCGGCAAATTCCATTCCTTACGACGCGTTAACCCACCTTCATCGGGCTCCCGAATTTTCACCGTCATCTCGTGGGTGCTCTCCACCGAGCGAGTCCGTATTGCCACCCCGCTGGCATGTAAACGCCCATCGGCCGTGTCAAAATAGCGATTGGCCAACGTGCGTGTGTGAAGACAATGTGCCGACGACGGAAGCACGGCTTGAACCTGATCGACCTCAACATCCCGAACGGCAAATTTCAGTTCAATTTCAATCGCGTCTGGAGTTGATTCAGGATTCATCGCATTATTTCTCTAAATAGGAGACCAAATTATTCAAACCGAACCCTTAGTTGCGTGGCTCCGTGAAGCGGGCCCATACATCGAGCAATTTCGTGGCAAGACCTTCGTGGTGCTGTTGTCCGATGCCGATCGCTCCGAGGTAACACTCAGTCGCTTGGCAGAGGACTTGGCCTTGCTGAACGCCCTAGGGGTTCGGTTGGTGTTAATCCAAAGCACCCGAAAAGCCATTGATGCATACATTCAAGAGACCGGTCAACACAGCGCCTATCATGGCCCACGTCGCATCACAGATGAATCCTTATTGGACACAATCAGTGACCTCGCGGGGCGTTACCGTTTGGAGTTTAGAGGGCTCTTTGTTCGGGCCGAACACCGAAATCGAGGCAACACGCCACTGATCTCTGGAAGTTTTGTGACCGCTAAACCGCTGGGTGTGCATGAGGGTGTGGACCACAAACTGACCGGCTCTGTTCGTCGGGTCGATTCCGAGGCCATTCAGGATCAACTGAACCTAGGAGCCGTCGTTTATCTCGACCATCTCGCCCATTCACCGGCCGGCCAGCTGTACAACCTAGCCAGTGAAGAAGTCGCAACCGAGGCCGCCATGGCATTGCATGCGGACAAGCTGATTCTAATGGGAGAGACCGCGACCTGCATCGACTCAGACGGACAAGCTATCTCCGAATTGGCCTTGCCGGAGCTTTCTGCCGTCGTACCAATGCAAACCCAAGAGATGCAACGTCGCCTGTATGCAGCGGAACGTGCCATTCGGGGTGGCGTATCACGGGCCCATGTGCTCGATGCGTCATCGGACGGAGCCATTCTGACGGAATTGATGACCACCTCGGGCACTGGCACGCTAATTACCGCACAACCGGTTGCCACTGTGCGCCAGGCTCGATTTGATGATCTCGCCGGACTCTTACATTTACTAGCTCCTCTGGAAGCGGTCGGCGCCTTGGTTCATCGGTCGCGCGAAAAACTCGAGGCTGAAATTGATCACTTCAGCGTCTGCGAGCAAGACGGACGGATCTTGGGTTCATCGGCTTTATACCCCCTCGATCAAGGGGTAGCTGAATTAGCTGCCTTGGCCGTTGATCCTGATAAGTCCCACCAGTCGATCGGTTCGAGACTGCTTCAGCACATTGAAGCGGAAGCAAAAGAACAAGGTATCCACACGCTATTCGTGCTGACGACACTCGCCTCCGATTGGTTTAAAGAGCGCGGGTTTATTCAGGTCGCTGTGGACGAACTGCCCTCGAATCGGCAGGCGTTATACAATTACCAGCGAAATTCACTCATCTTAAAAAAACAGATATAGGAAAACCCAAATGACCGATTCTAGACGCAAGCACTCTGCTGTCATTGTGGACGGACTGAAGCAAACCCCGTCTCGAGCCATGTTGCGTGCGGTGGGCTTTGAAGATGGTGACTTCAAAAAGCCTCAAGTGGGCGTTGTCAGCATGTGGAGTATGGTCACGCCCTGCAATATGCACCTGAATGAATTGGCCGCATCGGCCGAGGCCGGCGCCAACGCGGCTGGGGGCAAAGCCATTGTATTCAACACCATTACCATCAGTGACGGCATCAGCATGGGCACACCCGGCATGCGTTACTCACTGGTCAGTCGCGAAGTAATCTGTGACTCCATCGAAACGGTGGTGGCCGGTCAAGGATTTGATGGCGTTGTAACGATTGGGGGCTGTGATAAAAACATGCCGGCCTGTGTGATGGCCATGTTGCGCCTCGATCGCCCCTCGGTGTTTGTCTATGGCGGCACCATTAAGCCCGGCATCGAACGTCGGGACATTGTGTCTGTATTTG
>CAJXXD010000201.1 GCA_913062835.1 uncultured Gammaproteobacteria bacterium | reverse complement strand
GAAAGCGTCCTTCCAGCCGCACTTCTTCAGCGGCCTGCTAAACGAACCACTGGTCCACCGCTCGGCGCGGCTCTCGACCCGGAGAGACTTGTTGAAACCCATCGCGACCGGCTGTAGCATATCATCCATGGCGTGCCCCGAAGGTTGCCGTTGGGTTTCCTGTAGCAAATTAAATCTTAAGGTCTTTCGCGGGCACGCCCAGCCATTTTCCCCGGCGTCAATCAATAAGACGGGGACTAAAAGTCTTACAAGTGGGAGGTCATTGTTGTGTTCAGGGCGAGGAGGGCGACGACCTTAAAGAGATTCAAGCAAACGCGTCGAAAATTGGGTTCCTATAATCAGCGCCTACCTTTTAAGCGTGACGCTGGGGTGCATATCGCAATCGTCGGATCAGAGGCTCGCGGTCTGGCAGGCCAAGGCAAGACACGACCCGACAGATATTTTCCAAAATTTGAGTATGGTGCCGACAAAGCCGGTGCGACCGTCGTCTTTTACCAGACGCCTCGTCTTTTCATGCAGTCGCTGCATGTTCACGATGAACGCCCACTGGCTGTGGTGTTCCTTTACAACGAAGAACAGACCGACAACTATCCGCCAGAAGATTTGGTCCGCCGTCTCGAAGACCGCCCACGCACAATCGTGTATAACAGCCCCGAAGTCGCAAGAAAGATTGCAGAAAAGCCGGTGACCAACCGCATCCTGTCTGACGCTGGTATCGACGTACCTCGTATGTTGAGCCACGCTGACATTCCGATCTTTTCCAATACAAAGACGGGGTCACATCAGCCTACAAGTGTGGTCACGCACGGCAAGGCCGTGGATCCTGACCGCTACAATACCGAACTGATTGACACGTGCGTTGCGGTAAACGGCTGCCGGTATTTTGTGTCGCTTCGCGCGATGTGTGTTGTGAGCCGGGTTCAGAACGTTTTTGTCCGCTGTCGACCCGTCGAGGACGGCACACCAAATGTCCACAGTCGTGACACTCCGCTGGACTCCAAAATCCTGACTGCTATCTGGCATGAACATGTTACGCCGCGGATGGATGAAATCCATAGCCTTTGTGCGAATATCGCTTCGGTTCTCGGGTCAGCCTTTTACAGTCATGACATTCTTCTTGCAAACGACGGCCGCCTTCCGGTTTGCGAGGTTGGCTGGAAGTGGGACGATGCCACACTGCTTGATCATCTCTGGCCGGTATCCTCCGAACTCGACTTCATGCGCGGTGCTTACATGTATGATCAGGCAGAAGAGTGCGCGCGCGTGGTGACCGACAGCGTAAAAACACAAACCTAAATTCTGTTGTGGTCGGCCGCAAAACACCCACTTGAACAATCAGGAGGCTATAGATCAAAGCCCAATTGATACCGCCGCATCTCGTAAGTCATCGAAACCCTTAAGAGCGCGGGAGTTTTTATACAAGAAATCACCATTCCCACAAATCTGCATCTGCTGCAAAAGCTCTGACATGAGGCGGTAATCGCGCGAGCCATTGGAATACGACTCTTCACGAACTGCGGTGTTTATTCTCGAATAAAGAGCTCCAGTAAACCTGTAATGCTGAATTGGAAGGAGTATTTTAATGCTTCCTGCGATAGATGCGTTGTGTGAGCTTGTAAAATATGCCCCGTCCGGCCATTTGGCCGTTACAGGTTTGCATATATTGTTGTAGCGCGGAATAGCTGATATGGAGTGGATCCCTTTCAGCCATTTCGACAAAATACTTGATGGTAGGGTGAGGGGCTTCTTTTTCTTATGCGGGCGCTTTACTCCGAAGGTGTGATATAGTCTTGCTCGCGCACCCGGGTGAAGGGTCTTGGGGGATTTTCCAGCCCGCAATTTTAAATGCGGTTCGGCGTCAAAATACCACTTTGCAGCTGGATCAATCTCACGCTGACCTGCCATGTGCGAGAGGTCTGATATAGTTTCAGGATACACATCCAGCATCACGCCATACGCAAGATTTGTCCCTTCGTAATTCAGAGTGGCTGCTATATCCTCAAACGTCTTGCCGAGGGGTAGATGAATGAATTCGTCGAGGTCCACCTGCACAGCCCAACGATCTTTAGCAAACCGGTTGAAAAGAATAGTGCGCCAAATATAGAGTATCCGCTGCGCGGTCATCGTGTCCGCAATGTCCGTTGGTAGGTCAACTTCGTCGCCGTATCGATAGTTGCTTTGAAGCAGTACAACATCGGGCTGCGAGAGCAGATATTCCTTTGTTCCGTCTCTGGATCGATCATTCAGGATGGCGAACTGTTGGATACCCAGTTTTCTGTAGTGCTCCAAGAACGCAGGTAAAAAGTACATCTCGTTGCGAGCAACTGCGCAGAGCGTCAACGCCTCAGGGTCTGGATGGCGGGACGAGACGACCGTCATGTCATCAAATGCTTTGAATGGATGGGCCATGGTGTTCAGACTATTATAAATCATTTTAAAGGAATTTACTTCTTGGTTTGGGCTTATCCCCCTTCACTCACCGAAATCAGGGGAAATAGCTGGCGCGCCCGCGAAAGCTCTGTAGAATAAAGTTTCCAGACCAAACCCGACATCAACGTTCGGAACACGCTGTGGTCGCGATTTTACATCTGGTCGCTTTGGGGGTCAACAAGTCCCTGTGCGTCCAGAGGCGGGAAGAGCGGTTGACCAGGGGTCCGGCAGGATGTTGCTCGAGCTCTGCCCGAACCTGGGTGATACGGCTTGCTCAGGCGGCACGGGTTTCGGTGTCGGGGGCTGCGACGCCGTCGGTGAATTTGATGCCTTCAATGACTTGAGGCAACGGGTTCGCGCCCTTCAGGCGGCTCCACGTCTTCGCGGCGGCTTGAACGAGTTTGAAGACCATGAGCTTGGCCGTCTTCTGCGACAGCGCACCCTTAGCAGGCCGCTGAAGAAGTCCGCCTCGACACAGGTTTGAGGACATGATTCACCCTTTCCGGGTCATGAAGGGGGCGATC
>CAJXXD010000200.1 GCA_913062835.1 uncultured Gammaproteobacteria bacterium | reverse complement strand
ATAGAATGGCGGCTCCGAGGTATTCCGGTGTGCCCTGTTCAGCGACTTGGCTGACTGCCGCGGCCGTCATTAACGAGACAACCGCCACCGGTCCGACTGCAAGTGTCATCGATGAGCCCATCAAGGCATAAGCGATCAGCGGCAGGATGGACGCGTAGAGTCCGACCTCAGGGGGCAAGCCCGCCAGCATGGCATAGGCCAAAGACTGAGGTATCAGCATAATGGTCACAATGACAGCGGCGATCGCATCGTCACTGAATGTGGCCGCTTTATAGCGGCCAAGCCATTGCATAAAGGGCAGTTTAATCACAATACATTCGCGTCTGAGTCATCCGTGAGACACAATCAGCCTGGGCTGTGTCCAGGCCGATGCCAACATCCATGCGGTTACGTCGGTTACAGCCGATGTGCGATGTCAACGATGCTGAGGCCGGTTTTGTCGACGGCTTCAACCAGTGTATTGACGTCTTGTTTGCCACTTTCTGACAGAGCCCACAGCTTGGCGCAACGAGCGCCGGAGCGGCAGTATGTGAGAATCGGCTTCGGCAATTCAGCAAGCAACGCGGCCTGACCTGCCACGTCTTCGTCGGTGATCATCGCACCATTGACCGGCAGATAGCGAAACTCAAGACCGAGTTCGGCTGCCTTGGCGGCCATGTCATCTGCGGTGGCATGAGGCTCGCCTTCTTCGTCGGGACGATTGCAGACCACCGAGACGAAACCTTCGGATTTCACCGTACTTAAATCATGAACTTCTAGTTGATCGGCAACGGCCAATTGGTCGTTGATAGGGCGAATAATCACAGCAAACTCCTCACACCGCATCCAATGGGATTTTGAGATAGCGTACGCCATTGTCTTCTGCCGGTGGTAGTGCTCCGGCACGCATGTTGATTTGCACCGAGGGCAAAATCAGTTTCGGCATGTCCAGTGTTTTGTCTTTGGCTGTCCGCATGGCGACGAATTCGTCTTCTGAAATACCGTCGTTCACATGGATGTTCTCAGCCTTTTGTGCACCGACTGTAGTTTCGTATTGCAGCTCCCGCCCGTTTGGCATGTAGTCATGACACATGAACATGCGTGTGTCAGCGGGCAATGCCAGTAAACGCTTAATGCTCCGATACAGCGTGCGCGCGTCGCCGCCTGGGAAGTCGCAGCGCGCTGTGCCGAAATCTGGCATGAATAAGGTGTCTCCAACAAAGAGCGCATCGCCTATGTGGTAGGCCATGCAAGCCGGTGTATGACCGGGTGTGTGCAGGGCGGTCGCGGTCATCCCCCCGATCTGGAAGGTGTCGCCATCGGTGAACAGTTGGTCAAACTGGGAGCCGTCACGACGGAACTCAGGTTCGACATTAAACAAGTTGCCGAAGATCTCTTGCACGTCAGTGATGTGTGCGCCGATGCCAATTTTGCCGCCGAGTTTTTTGTGCAGGTAGGGTGCAGCTGACAGGTGATCGGCGTGCACATGGGTCTCTAAAATCCACTCGACAGATAAATTTTCTTGTTCGATCATCTCAATCACACGGTCGGCACTGTCTGTTTTGGTGCGGCCCGAGGCGGCGTCGAAATCCAGGACTGAATCGACGATGGCGCATGCATTGGATGCGGGATCGCGCACCACGTAGGTCATCGTCCAGGTGGCGGCGTCAAAAAAAGCGTTGACGATAGGTTTCATCATATCCTCCGACGTTATGTATAACGTTTGGTTATAACCTTATAACAATATATGATTCCATTCGACGTGATTTCCAAGTTTTTAACCTTGAGGTGCATCAAGCATGACTGAGTTCACACCGATATGGTCCTTATCAGGGGGCATTCTAATCGGCTTATCTGCCGCTGGGGCATTTTTCCTGTTCGGGCGGGTGATAGGCATGACCGGCATTGTGGCCCGGACATTAAATTTTGATTTTGGCGAAGCCAATTGGCGCGTGATGTTTTTGATCGGTCTGATCGGCACGCCGCTGTTGCTGTCATTGATCGCACCCTCACCACATGGGTTTGAGGCGCCTCCCTTGGCGGCCTTGATTATTGGCGGCTTCTTGGTGGGCTATGGTTCGCGAGTCGGCTCTGGGTGCACTAGTGGGCACGGTATTTGCGGCATGGCGCGCCTCTCGAAGCGGTCGATCGTAGCGGTTTGCGTCTTTATGTTCACGGCCTTCGTAACCGTCTTTGTCACACGTCACGTGCTGGGGGTGGGCGCATGAAGTCGATTGTTGCACTCATTTTGGGCGGTTTATTTGGCGGCGGTCTGTATTACGCCGGGATGACCAACCCTTCGAAAATTCTGAACTTTCTGGACCTAGCGGGTCAGTGGGATCCCAGCCTGGTTTTTGTCATGGGCGGTGGAATCCCGGTGGCTGCGCTGGGGTATTTCCTGCTGATGCGCCGACAGAAACCGGTGCTTTTTAACGACATTCAGGTGCCTAAATTTGGCGACATTGATCGTCCCTTGGTCCTGGGCTCGGCTATTTTTGGCATTGGGTGGGGTATCGCAGGAATGTGTCCGGGCCCTGCTTTCGCAGCGGTCTTGCTTGAGCCGCAGGCGATTCTTGGGTACCTAATCGCGCTTCTATTAGGCAGTCTCCTTTACGAACGCATCCATCGGGCTTGAGCGTTCTGGGCCATCACCCCTTGGGTGGTGGCTCTCGGTCACGATTCCGTTATAGTCTCGAGAGCCCACAGGCTCTTGGCAGTCTCTCTGCAATTTGGCACTGTGGCGTTGGATTCACACAATGAGAGCACGCATCCTTGACCACACCAGCCACAGATTCCATTGAACGCCTCTCGTTAAAAACCTACACCGAAAAGGCCTACCTCGATTATTCGATGTACGTGATTCTTGATCGCGCATTGCCTCATGTCGGTGATGGATTAAAGCCGGTTCAACGGCGGATCATTTATGCGATGAGCGAGCTCGGCTTGTCCGCTCAATCCAAGCATAAGAAGTCGGCTCGTACCGTCGGTGACGTTTTAGGTAAATTTCAT
>CAJXXD010000199.1 GCA_913062835.1 uncultured Gammaproteobacteria bacterium | reverse complement strand
TGCGGCAGCTGCGATTCCGGCAGCACCGACACCCGCCAGGACACCTAAACCAGCAGCTGAACTCGCCGCTGCACCGGCACCTGCACCGGCACCACCGCCTGCAGCGCCTGAACCAGATGCACCTGAACCTTGTTCCTGAGCTGCCGCCATTGGCGCCAGTCCTGTACCTAAAACCAAAACAATTGCACTTAATGCGCTTGCAACTTTCATGAGACCCCTCCGTTTTCGGAACGTACATTCCGTGAAATAATATCGAGCACGTATAGGATCACTGAATATATATGAATCGTCAACCATTGAATCCCCTTTTCGCCCTATTTTTCGCACTTTTCCAGACGCTGAACGCACAAAGTGCAGACAATGTGCTTTCAATCAGGCTTCAAGCCCATTCATCAACACATTGCTGGTCTTTCAACGCGCAGGTGCTCGAAACGCCGGAGAAACGCCAAATCGGGTTTAGCGGCCAACCTCCGGCGGTCTCTGCGCTGTTGTTCGTGTGGCCACAGACTCAAGCACGGAATTTCTGGATGCAAAACACGCACATCCCCATTCATCTATTTCGAGTCGGCCCAACAGGCCAAGTTGAGACCTATGACCAACTCAATCCAGGCGACATCTCTGTCTATCGTGATCCAATCCAAGGACGCTATGCCGTCGAGATCCGATCAGATTGGCTCGACACCCAATCGAGCAATGCAATCCAACACATCACCGAATTTTCAGGCGGCCCATTTCGAGCATCGGATCGAACGGGTTGCCAACCGCTTCAGCGGTCAAAGCGGGGGATAATACCCAGCCACTGAAAGACTTCCCGCTCCAGACGCGGATGCAAAACAAAGTATACAAAACCCACAAAACACAGCGAAAACATCACAAGTGCTGCGGTCGGACCGAACACGGCATATACCGCCAAGCCTGAGGCATTGAGCACAGCCGCAACCGACAACAGCGTGATGACGGTCGCGCGCGAACTGACTCCCAAATCAACCAAGACATGATGCAAGTGCAAGCGATCCGGTGCGAACGGGCTTCGTCCGGCTTTCAGCCTTCGTGCGACCACCGCCGCTGTATCGAAGATCGGGACCGCCAAACACCAAAGTGCCAATACAGGGTGAAGGACATTCCATGGCGACTGCGTGTATCCGATGATCAACCAAGCCACCACGAAGCCAAGAAACATCGAACCAGCATCCCCCAAAAATACCTTGGGTGCAGGCGTGAAACGCATATTCACGAGCCAAAACCCAAAGACCGCACAAATGAAACCCAATAGCCATTCGCTGTAAACCGGTTCTGAGAAACTGACACTGGCGACGAATAAACTGATCAGTGACACGATGACATGACCTGACGCCAGACCATCTAAGCCGTCAAGAATGTTAAACGCATTGATGACGCCTACGACAGCGAAGACGGTAAATAGAAGCCCAAAGAATCCGAGGCTCAGTGTAACCGATCCGTATTGACCCAATTGATCCACGATCACTCCCGTACCCGCAATCGCAAGCAGAGTCACCACGACTTGAGCGGTCAGACGCAATCTGACGCCTAAATCGATGGCGTCATCGACAACACCAATCACACCAAGAGCGAGCCCGCATAAGACAATCCACCCAAATGAGCCCACCCAGATCGAAAACACCAACATCACTGTAAAAATAGAAATCCCGCCCACCAAAGCGGTGGGATTTGCATGCTGTTTCCGATGATTAGGAATATCCATCAAGCCCAACATCGGAGCACTTTTGGATAAGACGGCTGACAATCCAATGACGCTTGCAATAATCGCCGCATATACCATAGTCATGGCTAATTCCTACTTCAATGTCTGGATAAGAGTATCGGAACAGGCCATTGGAAGACTAGTTTTCGGTGAGTGCTTTTGAGGTTGTCTCACGCATCGGCTTTAAGACATAGTCAAGAACCGTCCGCTTGCCCCCGGCGATATCAACGCTCGCTAGCATCCCCGGAATAATATCAGGCCGCACATTACTCTTTGATAATTGCAGTGAATCGGTCACGATCGTGACCTCGTAAAACACCTCACCTGCATCTGATTGCGTGGTGTTTTGTGCAATCTCAGCCACCTCACCCATCAACACTCCATACACGGTATAGTCGTATGCGCTTAACCCCACGCGCGCCTCCTGACCGACTGAAACGCTGCTGATATCTTGCGGCAAGACATTGGCTTTGACTTGGATATTCGCAGTCGCCGGAATCAGCTCGACGAGGGGCTCGGCAGGACTCACCACAGCACCACCGCCGGCTGGAAAGACTTTTGTAACCGTCCCAGACACTGGAGCCCGTAAGACCGTACTGGCGACCCGCTCACGTAACGCATCGGTTTCAGCCTCGAGTTGGCGAAGCTCCGATTCTTTGGCCACCAACGTCTCCTGCGCTTCGGCTTGGTAATCCATTACCAATTCAGTCCGTTTCTGTTGCAGTCTCTCGAGTTCGATCTCAATGCCTTGCAACCGAATTTGGCTCTGCTCAAGATCATTGCGATGCGTTTGCAAGTCTTGCTTGGCAATCAGCAATCGGATGGCCGGCTCAATCCCCGCTGTGACCAACGGCTCGACAAGTCGCACCTCCTCCTGTTTTAAGGCCAACATATCAGAGGCACCACGGGATACACTCTCAAGCTCGACTCGACGGTTTTGCAGCCCTCGGATTTCCTCATCGACTCCGGCAATTTGCTGCAGGAGACGTTGGCGCCGCGATACAAAGAGCTGTGATTGCTCAGTCCGTGCTGCCTCAGAAACATCGAGCACCCAATCAATGATTTCAGCCACCTGCGTCTCAGCACGTAGGCGCTGGATTTCAGCCTTCAATGTATCGAGCCCCAAACGATTCTTCTCAAGCGATGCACGCGCTTCATGCGAGGCCAAGGTCACCAGCGGATCGCCTTCGATCACCTGCTCTCCTACATTGACT
Source organism: uncultured Gammaproteobacteria bacterium (assembly GCA_913062835.1). GTDB lineage: Bacteria > Pseudomonadota > Gammaproteobacteria > Pseudomonadales > Litorivicinaceae > HIMB30. The sequence goes on along the minus strand of CAJXXD010000199.1, from coordinate 56 downwards.
CGGATGGTCTCAACCACACCCGCATATCGGGACTGAATGGTCCTGACTTGCCCCTC
>CAJXXD010000198.1 GCA_913062835.1 uncultured Gammaproteobacteria bacterium | reverse complement strand
GATGATGTAGAACACATTCTCCCAATCGCGCTGGGTGCGCATAGTCTCTACCAAGACCAAGCCAATACCACCGGCGCCCAGTGCACCGATCACGGTCGCAGAGCGCATGTTGGATTCCATGTAATACAGAAACTGCGACATAAAGACCGGCATCAACTGAGGTAAGACCCCAAAGCGGTATTTTTGCAAGCGTCCGGCACCTGTGGCTTCGACACCCTCAATTTGTTTCTTATCGACGTTCTCCATCGCTTCGGAGAAGATTTTCCCGAAACTTCCGGCGTCGGTGATCGCAATCGCCAAGGTGCCGGTCAAAGGCCCTAAACCGAACGCTCGGATAAAAATCAACGACCAGATCAACATGTCGATGCCGCGGACGAAGTCGAATACGCGACGGATAAAGAACCGCGAGATGGCCTCGGTGTTGAAATTTCTCGCCGCCATAAAGGCCAGTGGCAGGGCAATGATGGCCGCAGTGATGGTACCCAAGACCGCCATCATCACGGTTTCCAAGACTGCAACCGCCAAAATGCCGTGCTGCCAATCGGGATTGTCCCAAAATTCTGAGAAGATATAGCCGGCGTTCGAGCGGGTCTCATCGAGGCGCTCACCCGAGGTGGCCAAGGACCAGAGTTCACCTAGGCCCATGCCATAAAAGGGCGAGCGAAAGGTAAACCAAAAATTTTCCCAACCGTAGAAAAAGCGATGCGATTCAATTTTCGAACGAGACACCTGCACTCGGTGGCCAAACGCTGGACGGGCGTCGAATTTCACAGGGCGGAACTGCATGCCCTCGGGCAATGCCGTCTGGCCCGCGGGTAAGTTCATGCTGAGCGCGTCCTGGCCGACGGTGATTTCGATCACGCCATAATCGGGCACCGTGTAGCGGACCACGCGGTTGGCCGATTCCATGGCATAGCCTTCACCGAGATCCACACGGTATCCGCTGCCACTGACATTCACCCAAAAGGGATAGGACTCTTCACTGTAGGTGGCGGTTCGTTCCCCTTCGATGGCCACAGAAAACTCCCCGCGACGCAAATCTTCGGTGGCATGTTCCTTGTAGCTGATGGCATCGGATACCAGGAGCGCGCCTTTTTCCCAGCGAGAGCCAGAGAGCACCTCACTCATGTTGAAAGCACCCCAGGCATAGGTCAGATACACCAACACGGCCACCAAGATCCCGATGGGCCACCATTTCTGACTAGCGACTTGTTTGGCAATAGCGGGGTCTAAAGCCAGGGTACTCATGAGTGACCTCCCTGATTTTTCAACAAGTTTTCGCGGATCCGCGCCGATCCCTGATCAATGACAACAATGGTTAAAAACAGCATCAAAAAGAGAGCCAGCGTGACCGCACCGTCGCCCCAGCCAATCGAGCGAGACAGCTCAGAGCCGATACCGCCTGCACCTACGAAGCCTAAGATGGCTGAGGCCCGGACGTTGATTTCCAAACGAAGCAATAAATAACTCATGTAGTTAGGCAAGACCTGGGGCAAGACACCGAACCGGATGCGCTGCAGCCAAGAGCCGCCGGCCGCTTTGAGCCCCTCGGTCTGTTTTACATCGATGTTCTCGTTTACCTCAGAGAAAAGCTTGCCGAGCGCACCGGCTGTGTGGAATGCGACCGCGATCATCGCAGGCACCGCCCTCGCCCCCAGAACGAAGATCAAAAAGAGCGCGATGATCAGCTCAGGAAAGGCGCGCATCACATCCATGATGCGACGGATCACAGGAATCAGCCGCTCAGGCACATCCAGATTGCGTGTGGCCCCCAAAGACAAAAATACGGCCAGGAGCCCGCCCAAAAGCGTTGAGACAATGGCAATGTTGAGCGTTTCAATCAGTGCAGGAAAATACTGCACAAAATAGCCCCAGAACTCCCAGCCCTTGGCAAAGGATTCGCGGACGATTTGACCTGGATAATCAAAAAACTTTTCAAGACCTTGTATGAATCCACCGGAGTTCATCGAGTCTGCAGTGGTATAGCCTGAGGCCAACACTACGGCCAAGAGCACCAGCGAGAGCCCGGTGTACAGGCGGCGTTGGTTTTCTAAGCGAACGATGGATTCATACATGCCCTAGATTCCTTTAGTCGAAAAAAGGGGGTGCACCGCACCCCCTCTCTTCAAGATGAATTACATCTTTGACTTACGTGCTTCCACGATCACTTCATAGGTTTCGTGAGTGACAGGCGCCATGCCCTTCACTTCACCGGCCATGAAGCTGTACGCGCACTCAGGATCAAGTGACGCCAAACCGGCCATCAGGCCAGTCATCTTGACCTTTACGTCCGTTGGCAGCTCAGTGCGAAGTACCACTGGGCCTTCTGGGATCACTTTAGATTTCCAGATTTGAACCAACTGAGTCATGTCGATCAAACCGGCATCGGCTGCTTTACGCAGTGCACCTGAGTTGTATCCGTCTTCCCATGCACCCAGGCCATCAGCCCAAGTCACACCGGCGTCAAAGTCACCATTAAATACACCCACGATGGTCTGCTCGTGACCGCCAGAGAAGGTGACATCACCGAAGTACTCGCCTGGTTCCATGCTGTAACCGGCTGCTGGGATTTCTACAGAAGGAATCAAGAAGCCAGAGGTTGAGTTAGGATCGCCGAAGACGAACTGACGGCCTTTCATGTCATCCAGTGAGGTGATGCCAGAGTCGGCACGGGCGAATCCGATTGAGTGGTAGCCCATGGAACCGTCGGTGTTGATTTTAACCAATACAGGCTCAACCGCGTCTGGGTCAGTCAGGTAGACCTTGGCATAGCCAGAAGCACCCAACCATGCCATGTCGAGGTTGCCACCCAACAGGCCTTCGATGACGCCGTTGTAGTCGGCCGGCGCGAACAGCTTGGTTTCAACGCCCAACAGCTCCTCGGTCTTCTCCCGCAGGCATTCGTTGGCGCGCAGGCGGTCGTTGGCGTTCTCGCCACCCAGCAGGCCGATGCGGAACTCGTCGATGCCCTGGGCGCCGGCGTTCCCGGCCACGCTCATGATG
>CAJXXD010000197.1 GCA_913062835.1 uncultured Gammaproteobacteria bacterium | reverse complement strand
TTTTTAATGATACGGCGACCACCGAGATCTACACTCTTTCCCTACACGACGCTCTTCCGATCTTGCCTATGCTCGGTGTCGGGGGTATGCAGTTGTACCGTGCGGAACTTCCCGGCCCGGTCAAAGACAACAAGTTATCACCCCGCATTGCGGAGACCGCCAAGTCGCTGTGGATGATTTATCTGTTTTTGACCATTGCGTGTGCGATCAGCTTTTGGTTAGCGGGCATGAACCCTTTCGATGCGATTTCTCACGCCTTTTCAACCGTCGCCATTGGCGGATTTTCTACATACGACGCGTCAATTGGGTATTTCAATAACCCGGCAATCGAAATGATTTGTGTGTTGTTTATGGTGATTGCAGGGATGAATTTTTCCCTTCACTTCGCCGCTTGGCACAACAAAACGGTTAAGCACTATCTGCAGGATCCTGAATGGAAAACCTATCTCGCATTTCTATTCGGACTCGCGATGCTGGTCTCGTTCGTGCTGATAGAGACCGAAACGTACGGGGCCAATGACGCCTTCCGGTATGGCATTTTCGAAGTTGTGTCCATCGCCACCACAACTGGGTTTTCGACCGCAGATTTTTCACTATGGCCCACCTTTGTGCCCTTTTTGCTGCTAATGAGCGCGTTTGTGGGCGCTTGTGCGGGCTCTACAGGCGGCGGCATCAAAGTCATCCGGCTCCTATTGCTCTACAAACAGGGCAGCCGAGAAATCAAACGCCTCATCCATCCCAACGCAGTAATTCCTATCAAACTTGGGTCCAAGCCTGTGAGCCCGCGCGTGATTGATGCGGTTTGGGGCTTTTTAGCCGCTTACGTCCTGGTATTTGGCGTCCTCATGGTTCTAAGCATGGCATTTGGCGAGGACCCGATCACAGCCTACTCTGCAGTGGGTGCGACCTTAAATAACCTGGGACCGGGCCTCGGTGAGGCCGCAGCGAACTATGCCAGCCTCAGCGATGGAACCAAACATGTCTTAACGCTGGCCATGTTGCTCGGGCGACTTGAGTTGTTCACCTTGCTGGTTGTACTGACACCGGCTTTTTGGACTCGTTAGGGCGTCCTAATCGTGCCATCTGGCGCGTTGCGGAAGCGCGCGTATTCCCATTGATACTGTTCCGGATACTGACGAATCCAGCCTTCAATTTGTCGATTCATTTGCGTCAACCACGTTCGACTGTCCGCACCCTCAGGCACGTCGAGACGATCAAAGAAAATTCGATACGCTGAACCTTCCTCAACCGCGCCTGCAATAAACACTGAAGGACGAGCGGCCTTGGCCAAGCGATACGGCAGTGTAGGCGTGAGCGCTTCCACATCAAAGAAAGGTGCATACTCGCCCATACCCTTCTTCGGCGTTTGATCTGGAAGCACAATGGCTGTGGCGCCCGACCGTAAGTCCTTCAGTAATGCCTTTACGCCAAGAGCGTTTGCTGGCACTAACCGGTTTCCACCGCGCTCTCGAGCCCGCTTCACCATCTTGGACATGGAATCGACACGGAGCGGACGAAACATTGCGGTATAGGGATACTGCAACGACAACCAAGCACCAAATAACTCCCAATTCCCCAAGTGGGGCAGGAGGATCAGCACAGAACCTTCCGCGCGAGCGCGCTCAAATAAATCGAACCCGGAAACACTGGCCACTCGGGTTTTGGCTACGTTTGGAGCGCGTTGCCAGGTCGCTAACATATCGACGATCTTTCGACCTAGGTTGTTCAGCGAGGCATCACGGAGGTCATTTCGCTTTGCCGAGTCCATGGCGGGAAATACGAGCGTAAGATTAAATTCTGTCGTGGTCTTTGAACGGTTGGGCACATGACGTAGGCCCCAACCCAAGCAATTGGCAACAACGGTTCGCAAAGACTTTGGCCAACGCCCAATTGCCAATACAAACCCTTGAATCAACTGCACAATCAATCATCCTGTTCGTTATACTGTCGCCCTTTAGCCAGAAACCGAATGGAATGACAATGTCTGCCGGCAAACCCGATGTACTGACTTTTCAAGGACTCATCTTAGCACTGCAACAATACTGGGCAGACCAAGGATGTGTCATTTTACAGCCCTACGACATGGAAGTGGGTGCCGGCACCTTCCACCCTGCCACTTTCTTACGAGCTATTGGACCTGAGCGCTGGAACGCAGCCTACGTCCAACCCTCACGTCGCCCAACCGACGGACGCTATGGTGAGAACCCGAATCGCGGCCAGCATTACTACCAATTCCAAGTAGTGATGAAGCCCAATCCTGCCAACTTAGTTGATCTGTATTTCGGATCGCTCGAAGCATTGGGCATCGATACCCAAGTGCACGACCTGCGACTGGTTGAAGACAACTGGGAGTCGCCCACTCTCGGCGCATGGGGGCTTGGCTGGGAGGTCTGGTTAAATGGCATGGAAGTCACTCAATTTACTTATTTCCAGCAGGCCGGCGGGCTGGAATGCTTCCCAGTCACCGGTGAGCTGACCTACGGTCTTGAGCGCATCGCCATGTATTTGCAAAACGTGGAATCCATGTTTGACCTGGTATGGACCCGTGTGGGCGATGACGTCGTCACCTACGGCGATGTGTTTTTACAAAACGAGCAGGAAATGAGCGCCTACAATTTTGAGCACGCCAATACCGAGTGGCTCTTCGCAGCCTTTGCAGAAGCCGAAGCCGCGTGTGAAAAACTATTGGCTGAAAAGTTACCCTTGCCCGCTTATGAACAGGTATTAAAAGCCAGTCATACGTTTAACTTACTAGACGCACGACATGCCGTCAGCGTCACCGAGCGTCAGCGGTATATTCTCAAAGTCAGAAACCTTGCGCGGCAAGTGGCCGACAGGTATTTCGAATCGCGAAAAGAAAAGGGATTTCCATTAGCGGACCCAGAATTACGGGCTAACTATTTGACGGAGCAGACCGCATGAGCAGCTATGTTTTCGAATTAGGCTGCGAAGAGCTGCCATCCTCTGCTCTCCCAAGCCTTAGGGATCAAATGGTGAGCTTAATGACCGCCGAACTCGCAACG
>CAJXXD010000196.1 GCA_913062835.1 uncultured Gammaproteobacteria bacterium | reverse complement strand
TCCTTTATTCTCCATGGCGCCCATGTTGAAGTGGCTCACTGCGACGATCATAAATAGATCCAAATCGTATTCGCGCCCAAATACGGTTTCATCCCAGGCCATAGCGCGTTTCAGGCTGCCCATGGCGTAATCCACACGATCGAGATCTTTGGGTTCCACATAGATTTTGAGATCCACCACGCGCCCTGATTGGGTCGTGAATTGATCACTGGCGACCGCAAGATCTCCGGCCACCAAAGCGAACAGATAACTCGGTTTCCGGAACGGATCGTGCCAGACCACTGTCCTCCGCCCGTTTGCATCGACTTCATCAGAGACTGGGTTGCCGTTTGATAGCAGCACCGGATACGCCTCGGTAGCCACAATTCGAGTGGTAAAGATACTCATCACGTCTGGACGATCAGGATAGTAGGTAATCCGTCTAAACCCCTCGGCTTCGCACTGAGTACAAAACATGCCGTTGGAGAGATACAGCCCTTCTAGGGCTTTATTGGCCTCCGGGTTAATCTCAGTGATCACTGTTAACTTGAAGGCCTCAGGTACCTCGCTAATTGTTAAGACCTCATCGTCGACGAAGATCCGCTCCTCTCCAACGGGCTCGTCGTTTATCAGAATCGCGATCCGTTTGACATTGAGGCCATAGAGCACCAGCGAGGTCTGGGTGGCATCGATACGCCTGAATTCACTAATTTGGGTCACACGCGTGGCAGATGGGTCGAGCTCAAACGTGAGATCAACAGAGGACACTTCATAGGGATAAGGCGTGTAGTCGGCCAGCCGAGTGATCTCTGGGGATGCGAGCGCGGTGCGTGAATCAGTCATCATCGCTCTCCCGGGTCGGGATACGATCTGTAAAAGGCTGCGGCACGTCGCAGTTAGAAGCTCCTTTATCTACATAACCGGTCCGTGATTCCACCGGAACATGAAGGGCTTCATAACGAATAATGGCTTCTAGCATCATTTCTTTTTGTTCGGGCGACACCGTTCGTCCGTCTGGGAATTTGCTCAACTCAAGGGCGCGGCGAAGGTCGTTAACCATCGAAGGAGTCAGTGCCTGTATGAGGTCATCAACTGAGTTCATTCTTCATCCTGTTGTGGTTCGATCCGTCCGCCCCACTGCAGTTTGGATCGACATATTTCGTAGTAGCTGTAGCCGGGTGGGTGCAATAACGTCAGATGTTGTTCTGAACGTTCGATAAAGATGGTGTCGCCGAGCAACAATGCAATGTGAGTTTGCCCGTCGCAGCTCACCTGAGGCAATGCCTGATGCTTCTCGGTGACAGTGACCGAAATCACCGAGTCGGCTGGCACCACAATGGGTCGCGCATTGAGGGTATGAGGAAACATTGGCACTAAAATCAGGGCCTCGAGCTTGGGATGCATGATCGGTCCGCCGGCGGATAGCGCGTAGGCAGTCGATCCGGTGGGCGTTGAGCAGATCAATCCGTCTGAGCGACTTGAATAAACAAATTGATCGTCGATGCAGAGATCAAACCCCAGCATCCGCGCCGATTGGCCTTTATGCAGTACCACGTCATTTAAGGCGGTGGCGCGTGCAATGGTTTGCCCTTCCCTGACTACACGCACCGCATTTAAGAAACGGGTTTCTTCGGTGAATTCGCCCGCCAAGGCCTGAGCCACTTTATCAACCGCCTCTTGTGGGCGGATGTCTGTCAAAAAGCCCAGGGTGCCTCTGTTGATACCGAGTACCGGTGTATTAAACCGTGCCAAGGCACGGGAGGCTCCTAGCAAACTGCCGTCCCCACCGACGACGATGGCCAAATCGACTTTTTGCCCAATTAGCTCGAGCCCACAGTGCGGTAGGCCCATGAATTCTTCATGCTCGGCGAGTTCGTCTTCAACCCAGACCTCGAGCTGTTGGTCCCGTAAAAACTGACTGAGCCGTGCTATGGTTGCGATGGTCTGATGGTGGCTCGAGCGCCCAATTAGTCCGATCTGTTGAAATTTTTTCACGACTGCCCCTCAGGAGTTATATGGCTATTACACCTCAAACTGAGCTTGAGGCGAACCATCCAGACACAATTCGCCGTGAATTGGCATGGATCCGAGATGTATCGCCCTTGTGGCAGCATGGGCCAAGCGAGGTGATTGATCGTCTGCTGGGCGCGCTATCCCCACCCGATGCGTCGCTTGCCGATGAAGTGGCTCTGGAATGGGCGTGGCACGGCGCGCCGAGACGATTAGGACGTCGATTTGAGTCGTTATTTACCGCCCTGCTTGAACGATCTCCAGGGCTGCAAGTACTCACTCAAGGACTTCCGATCCGCGAAGCCCAACAGACGATTGGTGAATTGGATTATGTGCTCGAACTCGACGGTCAGGTGATCCACCTGGAGGTTGCTGTGAAGTTCTATGCAGGTCTTGAGTCAGAGGAGGCGCGCGCGAGTTTAAAAGGCTGGGTCGGCCCCAGCTGTCAAGATCGATTCGATATCAAGGTTCGGCATCTAGAGACTCATCAATTGCCCTTGGTCGAGCAGCCGTTAGCCAAAGCCCAGCTACAGGCTTTGGGTGTTCCCGAGCCCACAGTGTCCATTGGTCTTATTTTTGGCTATTTGCTCACCCCGTGGAACAAAACTCGAATGTTGCCTGAGGGTGTAGAGGCTGGGTTGCCGAGTTTTTGGTGTACCCATCGCGATGCGCCGGCGGCTTTTAAATATGTATCTAAAGCGTATGGCACCAGTGCTGGGTGGGCATTCCTACCCCGGGCAGCATGGATCGCACCTTACTGCGGCCCCGTGACTCTGCCCCAGTCCCCCAAATCAGTCCCCGTGCCTGAGCAGGCAGATTGTTATGCCTTATCAAGAAAAGACGGTGAAGGCGGTGAGCTGTTGCGACTGTTTGTTATGCCAAACAGCTTTACAGAACGTGCGCTTGAGACCTATGCAGGCCACTTAGGCGGCTCGATTTAGGCAATAAAAAAGCCGGCCGAGGCCAGCTTTTTTGAAAAATGGCGGAGCGGACGGGACTCGAACCCGCGACCCCCGGCGTGACAGGCCGGTATTCTAACCAACTGAACTAC
>CAJXXD010000195.1 GCA_913062835.1 uncultured Gammaproteobacteria bacterium | reverse complement strand
CGGTGTGGGCGCGGCAGCCATTCAGTTGGCTCGGCTCCTAGGCGCCGTGCCCTATGTCACCTGTGGGTCCGAAGCGAAGCTTCAGTATTGCGCGCGCCTCGGGGCTGAGACCGGCGTGTTACGTGATCAGGAGTGGGCGGCATACTTTCGGGGGCTTGGTGTGCAATTTGATGTCATTCTGGATCCGGTGGGTGGGGCGTATGTAGACCACAACGTCTCGGTGGCGCGTCGTGGTGCGCGCATCGCGCTGATTGGGCTCTTAGGCGGTGTCCGTACCGATGCCAATCTGGGTGCCTTCTTAGGTAAGAATCTGACTCTATTTGGGCGAACGCTTCGCACGCAACCGGAGTCTATCAAGCGGCGTTTATTGGCTGAATTGGAAACCATTGTTTGGCCCGCCTTACAGCGCGGTCGGGTCGAGCACTGCGTCGAACAAATTTTCTCACCCGACGAAGTGGAGCAGGCCTACACACGGATGGCTGCTAATGATCAGTTGGGCAAAACCATAGTAGTGATGCGATGAATCAAGAAAAAACATCTTATGACCTAGTTGTGATTGGGGCCGGTAGCGGGGGCGTACGCGCTGCGCGCATGGCTGCAGGCTTTGGTGCGAAGGTGGCGGTGATTGAAGACCGTTATCTGGGTGGCACCTGCGTGAACGTGGGGTGTGTGCCCAAGAAGCTATATGTCTATGGGTCGAGCTTTTCAGAAACCTGGTCGGATGCGGCAGGTTACGGTTGGCAAAGCGAATCCCCGACCTTTGATTGGCCCACGCTTCGGGACAATAAAATAAAAGAAATCAGTCGGTTAAATGGGATATACGACAAACTGCTTGAGAATTCGGGTGCCGAGCTCATCCATGGGCGCGGGCGTATTTTAGACCCTCACCGTGTGGCTGTCGGCGAGCGCGTGCTCGACACTCAGCGGATCCTTATTGCCACTGGAGGCTGGCCCCGGATGCCTGAGATGCCGGGCATCGACCTAGCGCTCTCGAGCAATGAGATCTTTGATCTGCCTGAATTACCGAAACGAATTCTGGTGGTCGGTGGTGGCTACATTGCGGTCGAGTTTGCCGGTATTTTTGCGGGCCTCGGGGTGCAGACTATTTTGTCCTACCGTGGCCCGAATATCCTCAAAGAGTTTGATCGGGAAATCGTTGAGCAATTGGTCACTGAGATGCCGAAAAAAGGGGTTGAGGTTCGGTTGAACCATAAGCTCTACGGATTTGAGAAAACAGACTCGGGGATTTCCGTGTCGCATTCAGGGGAGGATTCCCTGGAAGTAGATGCCGTGCTAATGGCGGTGGGTCGGGTACCCAATACCTTTGGGCTTGGGTTGGAGAATACCGACGTCAGCGTTCGTGAGGACGGCACGATTGAGGTCTTTGATCATTTCCAAACCCGCGAGCCATCGGTTTACGCGGTGGGTGATGTGACAGGCACGGTGGCATTGACTCCGGTGGCGTTGGCCGAAGGCATGGCCTTGGCGAAATATCTATTCGATGGCGCCCTTAAGGCCGAAGTCGATTACGATCATTTGCCGACCACCATCTTCAGTCAACCCAACATCGGGACCCTAGGCTTATCGGAAGAGGCGGTGATTGCTCGCGGTATGCGGGCTCGAGTGTATACCAGTCGTTTCCGTCCGATGAAGCACACCTTGAGTGGGCGTGATGAACAAAGTCTGTTCAAACTGATTGTGGACGATGCCAGTGATCAGATTTTAGGACTTCATATCCTGGGCCCGGATGCCGGTGAGATTTTGCAGGGCTTTGCGGTGGCGTTGAAGGCCGGCGCGACCAAGGCGGTGTTTGATGCGACCATCGGTATCCATCCAACGGCGGCTGAAGAGCTGGTGACGATGCGGGAGCCGACTCGACTTGTGGGAGGCTAAGCCGGGTGCACGGCGCACGCTGTTGCTGATTGGAGCGGGGCATGCGCACATTTCCGTGATTCGGCGGCTGATGATGCAGCCCGACCCCGAGTGGCGGCTGATCGTGGTGGCCCCTTCGTCGATGGCACCGTACTCTGGCATGTTGCCTGGGTTTTTGGCGCGTCAGTACGGAGAGTCTGATCTCTTCATCGATGTGGCCAGGCTCACGGAAGCGGCCGGTGGATGGTTTATTCGCGCTGAAGTGTCGCGCATTGAGACAACCTCCCGACGTGTCTGGGTGCGTCGTCCTGAGGCCTTAGGTGGCGCTGAGTTGCCTGAGTTACGTTTCGATCGACTATCCATTAATACCGGGGCACACCCCGAGCCCCGTTTTGGCAGTGCGCATTCTGCGTTGTTCTACGTGAAACCCTTGACCCAACTTCTCGCCGATCTACCGGCGGTGGACGCACGCTGTGAGAAGACAGGGGCTCATTTGGCAGTCGTGGGTGCGGGTGCGGCTGGGATTGAATTGGCGTTTGCGATGCGCGCGCGGCATCCAGAGCTGAGGATTACGCTCATGGGCAAACGGCCTTTGACGGATGATGCGGCCCTAGCCTCAGGTGCCAAACGGATTCATCGTGCATTGAGGGATCGCGGTATTGCATGGGTTACCGGAGAGGTCGTTGAGGTCGATGCCACCTCACTTCGTTTGGCCGATGGGCAACAGGTGGCGAGTAGCCACACTGCGCCTTTCACGGCTGAATGGACAGTGGACCAGACCGGTGAATACGAGCTGGTAGCCAAAGCTTATCACGCTGGTGGCCTGACGGGTACGGTTTCGCAAGCGCGACGCATCAATGTAGGAGGCGGTGCAGGCGGTGGGGCCCTTGGATGATCGTATGGGGCAATGTTTGCCGGGTCGTTGCGATATTCGAGCTGCCTCCTTTGCTGCGTTTGTAATCGCTCCTCTGCAACTGACGCATCTCTCAAGATTGATTGGTATATGGGGTCGTTGTAGGCTTTGAAGGCTGTTCTCTTAGGAAACTGTATTTTGTCATTGTTGTTTCGTATATAAGACAGTAATTCTTCAAAGGTGGGTTCCCTCTGCAGACCGTATTGGTAGACAGGTTGCATCGTTTAACTTTTCGTTAAAGGCTATGTTCTCTCACATGGTAGCCACCTACCTGGTGATCTCTTCCAG
>CAJXXD010000194.1 GCA_913062835.1 uncultured Gammaproteobacteria bacterium | reverse complement strand
CCGCGGTGATCGCCGGGATCTTTTCATACGGGCGCTGTCTGAGCGCTGTCCACAGCCCACTGGTGACCAGCTGATTAACCACTGTCTCACGGGTCAGTGCACTCAAGTCGGCATGCGCATCAAAAGCCACCGCCTCATCGCCATCCAACTCAATGACGATCGATTCAAACACACGACGCTCACCGCGATTGATCTCAACGACCGTTCCCGCTCCGGGCGCGGTGAAGGTCACACCGTCGTTTTTCTTGTCAGTGAACAGGGGTTGACCGAGCGCGACGCGGTCGCCTTCCTTAACCAACATCGTCGGTTTCATTCCTGGATAGTCGGCGCCCACGAGGGCCACACGACGAACGGTCGGGGAATTTCCTATAACTTGCGACGGGGCGCCCTTGATGGGCAAATCCAGCCCAGTTTTGATCTCGATCATCGAGTCGATCCTACCTTGCGTGGTTCAGTTATCGCGCAACGCGTTCAAACTTTATGGCATAAAAAGGCCAACCTATGGCGGGTGCAGATTATAAGAACCTTCGGCACGAACCGCTAGGCCGAATTGAAAAATTCTGGACTAATTTCGCACATGCAACAGAGCCGGACAATCCACGACATCCGATGTCAGCCATCCACTCAGCCCAGCCCAACGCCCCTAAATACAGCTAGGGTAAGGTCATGAACCATTCGCCACTGACAGCCCGAACGCCTCGATTGCACGCAACAACGACCGTGACGCCCCCGACTAAGGTCGGGGACTGGATGGTATTCTTCGATGAATCCGGCGATGCTTTATTGACGGGCATCGACCCTCATTTCCCGATTCTGAACTTAACGGCTGTGGCGATCCGCCTCTCGGACTATTGGGATCATGTCGTCCCCGGCGTGAGTCAGTTTAAGCACCGTCATTTCAATACCGACCGCGTGGTTTTACACGCTTCGAGTATCCGGCGGCGAACCGGAGCTTTCCAGCGCCTAGCCGACCCTAAGCGATACAGTGCGTTTATGGCCGATCTGGTCAAGACACTGGAGAGGCTCCCGTTTCAGGTGATTTCCGCCACCATCGATAAAGAAATCCTGATCACGCGGTATAAACGGCCACACGACCCCTACGATCTGGCCATGCAATTTTGTTTAGAGCGCGTGTGTCGCTGGTTGCACGACACTGGGCAATCACGAAAACAGACCCAGCTGGTGTTTGAGAGTCGAGGCAAACGCCCGGATCGCCAGGCGCGTGCGTTTGTAGAGGGGTTGTGTCATCAAACACCCGCCCTTGGCCGAACCGCTCCGCCCTTTGCGCTGACCCCCTTTGAACCTTTGTTCATTCCGAAGCGCGCCAACGTGGCCGGGCTGCAATTGGCTGACTTATTGGCGCATCCCTTGGCGCGCTCCCCTCGGCATCCAGAGGCACACAGCTCGGCTATGGCGATGATTCGACCCAAGATCATCGCCCTCAAGGCATTTCCGAGCCCGCTTCGTTACTGAGCGGGAAACACCGTGGAGAGCCCAGAAGCAAACTCCTCGCATGCCTTCGCGTATCCTGACCAAGCCGTGCGGCGGACTTGTCCATCGGCATCGGCCCACACTTCCACCTGACAGGGCTCAATCACCGACTCTGCGAACCAGCGATACTTGGTTTGTGCGCCGTCTCGGGTGATTTCTGCCGCCGTTCCCAGGGCTGATTCGACCTGAGACACGGGCTGCCCGATCGCTTGCGCCAATCCTGAATTCATTTGATCCAAGGCCACGGTTGAACACCCAGCCAATCCCAGTGCCAAGGCACCCGCCCATACGTATTTCATGCACCTTCTCCTTACAGATCGAACAGTTAAATCTCCTGCGTCTAGCCTAGCCGAATTCTTGAAATTAAAAAGCCAGCGCCAATCAATCTCCATTATGCTAGGAGACAATCTATGCCGTCCGTGATCCGAAGAGTAACAAAGACACTGAGCGCCCTTGCCCTAGTGACCGCGAGCTCAATTAGCCAGGCGGAAGTCGAGAGTCAACTCCTCGCCCAAGGTCTCGACCACCCTTGGGCGATCGACTGGCTGAGCCCCCATGAGGCCCTCGTTACTGAGCGTTCGGGACAACTTTGGCAAATACGGCTATCTGATGGTGAGCGATTCGCGATCGACGGTCTCCCCCCGATTCAAGCTGAAGGGCAAGGGGGGCTCTTAGATGTGCAAATACAAACTCTAGACGAGGTCCAATGGGTGTACCTCTCTCTGGTGGCACCCCACCCCACAGGCGGACTCGGGACGGAGTTGTGGCGAGGCCAACTCAATGATCGCCGCCTGGTGCAAAAAGAACGCTTATTTCAAATGAATCGCGGAGGCTCTGGCGGGCGTCACTTTGGCGGACGCATTGCCTTAACCGAAGACTACGTCTTTCTGACACTCGGCGATCGCGGGACACCCGACCGATCACAAGATTTAGCAGATCACGCGGGCTCAGTGATTCGGCTTCACCTAGACGGCCGAATCCCTGACGACAACCCCTTTTTGAACACAGAAGGTGCTTTACCCGAATTGTTCAGTGTCGGTCACCGAAACCCCCAAGGTGCGGCCATTCATCCAAAAACCGGCGAGCTCTGGCTGCACGAGCACGGTCCTCAGGGCGGTGATGAAGTCAACCGAGTGATGGCGGGAGCCAACTACGGCTGGCCGGTCATCACCTACGGTCGGACCTACGGACTGGGCCTGCCAATTGGCGAAGGCACAGAAAAATCGGGGCTTGAGCAACCGCTCCTGTATTGGGACCCCTCCATTGCGCCCTCAGGCATGGCCTTTTACCAGGGCGATCTGATCCCCGAGTGGCAAGGGCAGTTGTTCATCGGCGCATTAAAAGCCCGACTCTTGGCTCGATTGGACTACGTCGATCGGGTTCGACAGCTCTCGCAGGAATTTAAAGGAGAGCATGGTCGCATCCGCGATGTGCGGGAAGGGCCCGATGGGGCGCTCTACATTCTGACAGATTCAGCCGACGGCAAGTTGATCCGACTGACTGCCCGTTAAAAGTCTTGGTCTTTGGGATGCACCGGGATTTGCGATTGCACCCGGGCCACCTCTGCCAGATTAAGCTCGCGGGTGAGTA
>CAJXXD010000193.1 GCA_913062835.1 uncultured Gammaproteobacteria bacterium | reverse complement strand
AACGAGAGATGCATGCGCTCCAAGCGCTGGGCGCACAGTTGGCTGAACTGGCCGACAAGCAATTTGCACGCATCGAATTTACCGATGCCGATCTTAAAGAGGCGATCGAGTTCTACCGCAGCCTTTCGAGCAAAAAGCATGAAGCGCGTCGTCGCCAACTGCAATTTATTGGCAAACGGATGCGCAATGCAGAGATTGATGGCTTGGAAGCGCAACTTCACCGCGTCCAAGGTCTCGACCAAGAAGAAAAGCGGATTCATCACCAGGCCGAACAGTGGCGCACGCGGCTGATGGGCGACCCCAAATCGTTGACTGAGTTTTTGACTCAATTCACAGGCGATGCCCAGCGATTGAACCAACTGGTGCGCGCGGCCAAGAAGGCCGCCGATCAAGGAAAAGACAAAGGAGAAGCGCGCGCACTGTATCGCGCGGTATTCGAAACCCTGTCGCATTAAGCGGTGCCACCGACGGTAAGGCGATCAATTTTCAGGCTCGGCTGGCCGACACCCACTGGGACGCTTTGGCCGTCCTTGCCGCAGACACCAATTCCGCTATCTAGCGCCAAATCATTGCCGATCATTGAGATGGCTGACATGACTTCAGGCCCGTGACCAATCAGAGTTGCGCCCTTGACCGGGGCGGTGATTCGACCGTTTTCGATCAAATAGGCTTCACTGGCCGCGAACACAAACTGCCCCGAGGTGATATCCACCTGTCCGCCCCCAAAATTCACCGCAAACACGCCCTTATCGACGGAAGCGATCATGTCGGCTTGGGAGGCTTCGCCAGCTTCCATAAAGGTATTGGTCATCCGCGGCATGGGTAGATGCGCATAGCTTTGGCGACGCCCGTTGCCCGTCGGCGAGACGCCCATAAGGCGTGCGTTGAGCTTGTCTTGCATGTAGCCCACCAAAACACCGTCTTCGATTAAGACGTTCCGTTGACTCAGCCGGCCCTCGTCATCGATGTTGAGTGAACCCCGACGATCAGCCAATGTGCCGTCATCCACCACCGTAACGCCGGGTGCGGCGACTTTTTGTCCGATCTTGCCACTGTAGAAGCTAGATCCTTTTCGATTGAAGTCACCTTCGAGGCCATGGCCGACCGCCTCATGCAATAAAACTCCGGGCCATCCTGAGGCGAGTACCACAGGCATTTCTCCGGCCGGGCAATCCACGGCATCTAAATTAACCAGTGCCTGATCGACGGCCTCCGAAACCAGCTTTTGCTGATGTGCATCCGTCAACAGGGTTTGCAGATCATAGCGACCGCCAAGACCCGCACTGCCGCGTTCACGACGGCCATTTTGTTCGGCGAGCACAGACACAGACAGGCGCACCAAAGGCCGCACATCCGCAGCCAAGGTACCGTCGGTTGCAGCCACTAAAATTTCACGATATGAAATCGTCAGCGACGCTTGGACCTGAACCACGCGCGGATCTTTAGCACGGGCCTGTGCATCCAACGCTTTCAAAAACGCGATCTTGTCCTGGGCCGCGCGCTCTGGAATGGGATTAACGGGAGCGTATAGCTTAGGCGTGGTGACGCGATCTAAGTTCACCGCCGGGCGCGCAGACCGTCCAGATTGAATCGCGATGGCGACCTGGGCCGCTTCGCGAATCCGGGTGGCCGAAATTTCTGAGGTGTAGGCAAACCCTTGTCGATCGCCCGCGCACGCTCGAACACCAACGCCTGCGTCTCTGTGATAACTGGCCTCTTTTACTTCACCATCTTCTAAGGAATAGCTTTCCGCTTCAGCGCATTCAAAAAATAAGTCTGCGAAATCGACATCGCCCACAGACAGCTCGCTGACCAAGGGGGCCAAGTCGTCAAGGCTTAGCCCGCCGGGTGCCAAGAGGTGTTCACTGGCCGTTTGTAGTGGCGTCGACATTGGACGACTCCTTCTGTCCGATGAATGGGGGAATGATTCGTATATTGGGCTCGTCGAAAGAGCCTTCAATCCGATAGTCCGTTTTACCGACTTTGATGATCTTTGTTCCCAGTGCTTTTTCAACCAGATAAATGGCACCGCCAACCTGAGGGGCACCCAGTAATACGGAGGCCAAAGGCAAGTTGTTGGTCAACGGAATATCAATCTCTAGGCGTTGATTCAATGTTTTTTCAGCCAGGTTAGCGGTTCCGGTCAACCGGAAGCTCGAAGAAGGTCCTTCCATGGCCATCTCAGGATCCAGGGTCAGGAGCCCGTCAGACACCGAGGCCGTCGCCACGACCTTATCAAAGGCGACACCGGGTTTGACTAAATCCAGAAAGTCCAGCCTCAATCGGCGTGTCAGCGTTTCAATGTTCAAGATACCGAACAAGCGAAGAACCTCAGCCGAATTGCCTAGGTCCACAAATCGCCCGTCCTCCAATGACAACGAAATCCATCCACCGCTCGTTAAGATGGAAAAGCCAAGCGGTGAGCCATCCCAGGTAAACTCTGCAGCAAATACGCCTTGACTGGCCTCCAAGATGGGTTCTTTCTCATTCACACGTAAAAACTGACCCAATTCCGCGCCCTCCGCACGCAGTGTGATGGCAGTCTTCGGACCCGCCTCAGTCCACTGCCACGCCATCTCACCGGCAAACCCCTGACCATCACGCACAAACGCCAAACGCGTGACATCTAAACGATCGGTACCTTGTACCGTAGTCACCCGAACGTCTTGATAGCGCGTCTCACCCCGCAATAAGTCGGCAATAGCGATCTCCATCGACGGCAGTTCACCTGGATTGAAGTCCATTAATGGATCGGGTTCAGGGGGTGCTAAAAATTCACCGGCTTCTGGTAATACCAAGCGTTCCAAATCAATGGCTAAAGGCGCGGTACCGATCCGCTGAACTCGACCGGCAAGTGCCTCGCCCTCAAAGGACACATCCAAAGTTTGCTGCTCAAACCGGACCGCGATTCGGTTGACCGCCAGGGCTGTCTCATCCACCCTCACCTCTTCAGTCTCCACCAGCAAACGCAAAGCGGCATCCGAGTCGCCAGAGCCCGAAACTTGGGCCCACCCCAGAAGATCCACTGACGGCGCACGAATGAGCCAATCGGTTTCCGATTCGCTTAATGACCCTTCACTTTCGACCGAGTCAAATACTCGG
>CAJXXD010000192.1 GCA_913062835.1 uncultured Gammaproteobacteria bacterium | reverse complement strand
ACGGGCATGGCGGGGATGGTTAGTGTTTCTAACGCCGTCAACGTGAGCCCCGATGGAACAGGCCAAGTTCTGCTCTATCCTTATTACTCAGCACGTGGCGGCAACGATACGCTTATTTCGATCGTGAACTCGACTGATCGAGGTAAAGCGGTCAAAATTCGTTTCCGTGAGGCAGTGAACTCGCGCGACGTGCTTGATTTTCACATTTATATGTCTGCCTTTGATGTCTGGACAGCCGCAGTCACGGCCACCGACGATGATGGTGCCAAGCTGGTGACCAACGACACCACCTGTACAGTCCCATATGTCTTCGGTGACTTCGATGGCGAGGTTGACTTCCGTGACTTTGATTACAACGTGAAAGAAGTCAAAGACGGCAGCACCGTTACCACACCGGGCACTATTGACGGTGGCCCAACTGGAATCGAGCGTACGGCGTCTGGCTACATTGAAGTTATTGAAATGGCGACAATGCAGGAGCACGCTGACAGAGCTGACGCGGAAGATAAAACCGGTCTTGTGTTTAATGGTGTGGTGAAAGACAAGGGGAAATATGTCTCTTGGGCGGCCAAGCATACCGAAGGCGTGCCAAACAACTGTGATGCTCTGGTCAACGCCTGGACTGACGGTCTTTCAGCCTCAGAGCCTCTTGCAGGCGAGTGGCTGAATAATAATGCGACTACTGGTTTTGATAGCGGTCCTTCAGGCGGTCTCTACGGTGCAGCGAGCATCATCAATGTTGCAGACGGCACGATGTTTTCGTACAACGCAACTGCTATTGAAAACTTCATGAGCGCGAATGATAAGCACGGCGAGCCTGGGGGTGAGTTTCCCAATCTGCGGAACGCTGGTGATATCTCTTACAGCAACGTGTTTTACAGTGAGCCGTCTGGCACAGCGAATACAACGTTCGGCGAAGACGGTCCAGAGACGGGAGATGCAGACAACAATCCAGATGTGGTCAACAGCTATTGGACGTTGAAGGCCGATGAGGGCGCATTGTGGACCTCTGCTGACTCAGGCAAGTTTGGTGATCACTTGGATTCGCTTCTGGCTTTAAATGCTGCGTTGACTGTGGAATCAATCACCAACGAGTTCACCACGGATCCCGGCGCAGGCGCCCGTACTGAGTGGGTCGTGACCATGCCAACCAAGAAGTTCCATGTGGACAACGGCAAATCAGCACTGTTTACGTCCAAGACACCTAAGGCGCCTTTCACCAGTGCTTGGGGTGCGAAGACGGCATCTTGTGACACCATGTCTTTGACTTACTATGGACGTGAAGAGGAGCAGGTGGCTGCAGGTGCTAAGCCACCGATCTTCTCACCGGCTGATCCGGCAGAGGCGGAGCCATCGTTCAAGTTGTGTCGTGAAGCCAATGTGATCCGTTTCGCATCAGACGACTCTTATCCGGATGCCACCGAAATCCTGAAAGAGCCAAAGCGCAGTGGGCCATTTGGTTACCGCAACGTTGAGGTCTCGCAAGCAGAAGGCTGGGCGACGCTCGACATGAGTGGTCGGACATCTGTGCCTGCCGATCGAGTCAGCCCGGGGCCGGAAACTAATAGTGACGACCAAAAGAACGTATATAAGGGTCTGCCAGTCATCGGCTTTGCCGTGAGCACGTACACCAATGGCAATATTGGTGATGGCGTTCTTTCTAATTACGGCGGTACTTTCGCTCACCGCTCAACCAGAAAGATCGTGTCATCAGGCTAGCCTTTCAGTTGTGTTTGAACTGGGAAAGAGCCATCTTCGGATGGCTCTTTTTTTTGGGAATTTGAGAAATTATCCACTCCGAAAAAAAGCGACCTCGAGTTGTAAAAGCCCAGGGAAGATGCGTCGTTTATAATTCCATCCGCTTATTAATTCTCCCGTTGAAGTCGAAATGGAGATTTTGGACAAAATTTAAAGGGTTACGATGAGAGCACTTTTCGCATTTGTATATTTCTTAACAATGGGGCTGGGTCTTACCGTATCCGCAGCCGCATCCACATCAGAAGCCACTCAGTCGTTGAGTCTCAGCTACAACTCGCCTGTGGTCATTCAGCAAGGCAATGAGGTGGTGACGCTCGCAGACGTGGTCGCCTACATGGATTGGCGCGTGCCTCCAGAGGATCAAAAAGAGGTATTGGCCAGCCCAGCCAGAATTGAGGCATTACTCGAGGCGATTGTCCTGGGGAATGGTTTCTTACGTCGTCTGCAGGCACTTGAAGCATTTACAGATCCGATTATCCAATCGCGAATTTATCAGGCGGCAGCACGTGAAGCCCGGGCGGTTTACCGAGAAAAGCTGCGTGAAGATTTAAGCCTTGATGACTACACCAGTCAAGCAAGAGAGCTTTTCATGGTCGAGAAAGATAAATTTGTGACAGATAAAACAATCGACTTTGATCATATCCTAATTGCCCACCAAGATAACGCTGATCCGGCTGCGTTGATGCGTCGCGCGTTAGCTGCTCATGACAGCCTCAGTCAAAGGCCATTTGCAGAAGTGGCTGAAGAATTTTCTGATGACGCTGGGTTTGAAGAGCATCGAGGAAAATTTGAAAACATGCCAATCGATAGTTTGGTCAAACCATTGGCCGAAGCTGCGAGAGAGCTTGAGCTGGGGCAATTTTCAGCGCCCGTTCAGTCGTCTTTTGGTTGGCATATCATGAGAATCACCAGCTTTAATGAACCAAAGCGTTTGTCATGGGAGGAGGCTCAGCCAATTGCTGAGGAGATCGCACGCAATCGGCACTTAAATGAAGCCTTCGAACGCAGATTACGGGAACTCAATACCGCACCAATGCAATTTGCGGAGGGCGCGGTTAAGAAAATTTTGGAATACTACGAAATGTCGGGATTTGGTCAGGCTGGTCTGGAAGCCAACCAACAGGAGCGGTCCAACGATTAGTTGTCTCAGTCAGTCCGGCAGATTGGAAGCCTGATATGAGATCACCCAACGCATGTCGGATGTGGGCTGATCTGACTCGCCGCGAAATCAACACTCGCCTGAGCCACTCTGCCGTGGGCCTGTTGTGGCTCGTCGTGGCCCCACTGTTGCTGTTGGCTGTCTACGCCTTCGTCTTTGGTGTGATCTTCAAAGCCCGAGCCCCTGAGGG
>CAJXXD010000191.1 GCA_913062835.1 uncultured Gammaproteobacteria bacterium | reverse complement strand
AGGCAAGGCGAGTACTGGGAAGGGCGGTGTCCTGACTCCGCTGATTAAACAACTCACCGAGGCGGCGGTTGATGCCGATTTGGATTCTGACCTGGTCGATGGTATCGCGCCCAATCGCAAAAACGGTAAGACCGGCAAGACGGTCAACAGCACGGCGGGGCCCTTTGAACTGAACACGCTCCGCGATCCCGCCGGGACCTTTGAGCCGCAACTGATTCAGAAACACCAGACACCGGTCAGCGACGAAATCGAGGCCAAGATCATGTCCATGTATGGTCTTGGAATGAGCTACACAGATATCGCTCCACAGGTTGAAGATCTTTTCGGCATCAATGCTACTAAGGCCACGTTGAGTGCTATTACGGACAAGATTATTGCCGAGGTCAGGGGCTGGCGGCAGGCCCCTTAGAGAGTTTGTACCCCTTTGTCTGGGTCGACGCCATCGACATAAGATCAAGGATACTTGGCGCTATAAAAGCAGGGCGGTTTACACAGTTCTGGCCGTCGACCTAAAGGGTAAGAAGCAAATCCCCGGCATCTACCTGTCCGACAGCGAGGGTGCCAACTTCTGGTTCTCTGTGCTCACCGATCTCAAAAACCGCGCTGCTCACGACGTCCTGATTGCCAGCGTGGATGGGCTGACTGGAGTTGCCGAGGCCATCTCCACTATTTATTACCCGGACTATTACCGGGACATATAGCTTCAGCTTTGTAGCGTCCACCAGATTCGTAACTCGCTGAAGTACGTGGCATCCAAGAAGCAGAAGGCCTTCATGGTTGACCTGAAGCGTGTCTTTCGTGCCACATCCAAGGGTGCAATGGAGCAGGCACTCGATGAACTGGAGGACCGCTGGGGCAATATATAGCCGATCGTGATCAAGTCCTGGCGAACGAAGTTGGAGAACCTGTCCTGTTACTCTAAGCATCCCGCAAGTATCCGCCGCGTAATTTACACGACGAACTTCATTGATGCAGTGCATCGCCAATTCCGCAAACTGACCAAGACGAAGGGTGGATTCCCCAATGAGGACAGCTTACTGAAGCTGCTTTATCCCAGCGTTCAAAATGCCAGCAAGAAATGAACGATGCTAGTCCATGGCTGAAATATCACGCTGTTGCAGCCGCCTATCTTGATTGAAGGTCGACTCGACGGAGTACTGGATCTGTGATCAGATGACAAACGGGAGAATACTGTGACACAGGATTCTGAACAGTCTCGGAATGTGGGCCGCTGCGTACATCAACCACGTGCACTAGCCTGCGCTTTCGTAGCTGACGAATTCCGAAATGGAGTCGCTTGTCCTCAGTGACGTTATAGAACATCTGGCGCCGGAAACGGCGAAATTTATGAGCTGCGACCCAGTTTATCCTCTAATTTGTCCCTCTTATCGCTGTTATTGTTCATTTCTGACTCTTGATGGTCTAGTCTGTGCGCTGGCGGTGTATTTACACCGTCGTTTAGTCGTTTCATATTTTTCGATACCTATAATAGGAATTATGCCAATGCATCCCAAAATTAAGCGAGTTTTGCGCTGCCTCGGTAGTGCACTGGTCGGCGCCGCCTCACTGCTGACTTTTAACACAGCGCAAGCCCAGATCGATTTTTCCGACGACTTCCAGTCCCAGACACCCGGCAGCGGCATTTCTGGTTGGACGACTTTCATTAATGCGTTCTCGAGCGACTGTAGCACCTATCTGGGCGGGTACTCATATGATCAGACGGTGACCAACGCAGGTGGTATTGTTGCCACTGACACTGGTACGTCGATTGTGGCCAACGTTTATGCCGACTACGCAAACGGGGATCTCGCCGAGCCCACATCAATCTGTATGGAGACCAACGTATTCCAGCAAGTATTGCTGGTGTCTGGTATGGATGGTGATTACGAGTTTACGTTTGATCACGAGCCCGGTAGCGCCCCGGGTGCGAGGACGCTCGCTTTCGTGACGGTTTTTGACTCGGGTTTTTCAGTGATTGATACCGAGACGGTCGACACCACAGGTGCTGCAGCATCTGGGATATTGTCCTTCACCATCCAGCCGGAATGGCTTGATGCGGGTAACAATTTGCAGTTCGGTTTCCGCACAACACAAGTTGGGTATGCTGATTCAGGGCGTTTCTACGACAACGTATCTTTTGCCGTCGCTTCATCAGCTCCGCCTCCGACTCCCAACCCCAATCCCAATCCCAATCCAGAACCTGCCAATCCTAATGCGATCCCCGTGCTGCCACTCTGGGCGCTATTGTTATCGGTGGCCGCTGCTGGTCTGATTGGATCTCGCCGGCTGCGTCGGTAGGCACAGCCGACATAAAGGGCTGCTGCCCAGCAGCCCTCACGTATTCTTGACATCACAACCGACAACAGGCATAGCCTGGTAAAGCGACTTGTGGTGATTGTTGCCGGTTGATATTTGTAAGTACGGGGTGGCAGTCACCTACCATTTGCGCTATCACAGGCACAGATTTGGTCGAGCCACCCACTAGTACGCCGGTTTACTGAAACGGCAGGTGATGCTCGGAAAACGGTTTGAAATTAAAATCGTTGTAACAGCGAACCGACGGTAAAAAAATAGTAGGCGAAGCGTCATCACGCAATTAGTTCATTTTCTGCAAGTATGAATAGCCCTGCATTACTTACTTAAGGTGAGGACTTTACGTTCGGCCCGGCTTGATTGCACCGTTGACCGCGAATTAGATGGAAATCGTGTTCAAACGGCACCAGGCTCAGTATGTAAAAGCTTATATCAATGCAGTCAGATCAGACGACTAACGCAAGATTTGGCGCCACACGTGCACAGATTACTTGACAGAAGCCTCCGTCGCTGTGTCTGGTGGTAGGAAGATGTAAGGCCTTTGCGTCAGCCTCACGTCAAGAGCGCAACTTTTACTCGACAGCTAGCTTACGTTTCGCAAAGAGATTATACGTGGAACTACGTGTAATACCCTTGTGTCAATGCTCATGAACATCTCGATACAGCTCAGACACTCAAGCTCTGAGTGTAGTAACCTAAATACGGACCATTACTGGAGGGCGCTCCTCTAGGGTGGCGTCGACAAGCTCAACCCCACTGTGACTCGGCAATGTCGGCTGCATAGATGTATATCTGT
>CAJXXD010000190.1 GCA_913062835.1 uncultured Gammaproteobacteria bacterium | reverse complement strand
CCCGCACGTTCATAGAACCACTTAGGCGAACCCCATTGATGAAACCAGCGCCAACTCACTAGTTTGAACCTCCGATATTCAATTTAAGCGCCGCTGCCACGGCCAATGGCATTAAGCAGGCCGAAGCCACGCTGAACGCCCCAAGCAATGCCAACAAGGGCACCGCATCCGCTCCATCCATGGCTCTGATCAACACACCTGCCGCCAAAATGACGACCGGCACAAAGAGAGGCATCATCACCAACACGCCCAACACGCCGGACCGCGAAGTCCCGAGTGTCAAAGCCGCGCCTAAACCTGTAAAGCAGGTGAGGGCTGGCGTTGCCGTTAACAAGGTTATCAAAAGAGCCCATATGACGTCAGCCGATATTGCCAGCATCAGTCCGGCCACTGGCGTGATCAAGATCAAGGGGAGGACATACAGCATCCAATGCGTCGTCAACTTAATGACCACCAACCATGCTAGAGGTCGATCAAAAAACAACCACTGCTCAAGCACACCGTCGGTGTAGTCATCGCGGAACAAATGATCGGTGTTCAGCAGGAGAGCCAGCAGCACTGCGACCCAGATCATCGCCGATCCGATCTCTCCGAGAAGTGCAGAGTCTGGGCTTAGCGCCATAGGCACCATTGAAATCACCAGAATCAGAAACCACATCGGCTTCAACACATCACCCGGACGCGCGGCCACGAGTTTCAATTCACGCGCGATGAGTCGACGTTCAACGGACACGGCCGAGCTCCAAGGTTTCAAAACTGAGCGATTGGGGCGGCTGGTGTGTGGTAAACAAACAGATCCCGCCGTTGCCTATGTGCTGATTAATACGCGCATCGAGCCGCCCCACCATATCCACATCCAGCGCGGTGTAGGGCTCATCCAAAATCCAAATCGGTGCCTCGGTGCACCACAATCGAGCCAGTGCACACCGGCGCCCCTGCCCCTGAGACAGTTCACGAACCAGACTGTCGTGATATGGATTCAGCCCCACTGCTTCTAGTGCATCGCGAAGCCCGTCCGAACTGGCTCCAGTCAGAAAAAAAAGGTTATCCATCACCGTGAGATCACGAGAAACTTGTGGTTTGTGTCCTAGATAGAGAACCTGGGTCAGGCCCTCACGATGAGTGGCCCCATCGATCTGAACCGCACCTTCATCCGCTTCGAACAACCCAGCCAGAATTCGCAATAGCGTGGTTTTTCCAGCCCCATTGGGTCCAGCGACTCGGAGCAGCGTGCCAGGCGGACAGGAACGACCCAGGTTTTTAAACAACACACGATCGTCTCGCTCTGACTGGAGGTTTTCAAAAACCAAGGATGTGTGGTGTTTTAGCATGGCGGCAGTGTAGCCGAACTCTGCCCACCAAGAAATGAAGACAGATCAAGGCATTGTTAAAAAATGACTCATTTGACAGGAGCTCATCGATTGCACATCCTTCCGACCGATTAGTTGAGTGCGTCCCGGTAGCTCAGTTGGATAGAGCGACCGCCTCCTAAGCGGTAGGTCACAGGTTCAATTCCTGTTCGGGACACCAAATTCGGTCATCAAACCGTCATCTCCTATCGCTAAGCTTCTTGGATGAATACACAGTTCGTGCCGCCCCCAGAGCGAGACATCGCCGAAGCACCCTGGATGCCAGAAAAATCGGCATCCTTATTGAGATCCCTACTAAAAGACAGTGATCACTTTCTCGAATACGGAGCCGGGGGGTCTACGCGCCTAGCTGCCACTATGCCTCTGCAAACCCTCACCAGTGTCGAGTCCGATCGAGCCTTTCTCCAATCCGTGGATTACCATATTCAAAAAGACGCGCCTCGGATCGATTGGCGGCCCATTTTCGTCAATATTGGGCCTACCGCACTGTTGGGATACCCTAAAACGCTGAAAGAGACTGATCGCTGGGCGCGTTATGCCCTGACCCCTTGGTCGCAGAACACAGACCCAGATTTGATTCTCATCGATGGACGCTTCCGGGTCGCCTGTGCACTTGCGGCAGCTCGTCACGCAACACCAGGCACGCGCGTGTTTGTGGACGACTACGGTCTAAGGCCTTGGTATTGGAATATTGAGGATTACTTAAAACCGGTCACCAAAGCAGGTCGAGCACGGCTGTTTGAGGTGGCTGAGCATCCGCCCGAGTCATTGAAGCTAGCGCTAAAACGCGCAATCCGCGATCCGCGGTAGAGCTCGCCTCCATGCGAGCCCTTCGTCGTTTTAGGGTTGGATACCGAACAAGCGCTCTGCCCAACCCTTGCGGCTTTGATTGCCGACCGTCTTCTTTGTTTTCTTCGCTTTGAGCTCACGCTCCGCTATCTGCCCGTAAGAAGCAACCAGGCCTCTACCAACACCCACTGGAATCATAATGCACCTCCATTTCGGTTGTTATGTAGCCAGAGTGGTTACTATAAGTGCAAATTATGCGTAATGCAATATGTGCGCAAAAAAAAATAAAAAGCGAGCAAAAACAAAGCCGCCTGCCTCGGCATGCCATTTTGTTTTTATTACGAACTTACATCTTAGATTGCAGAGCTGTGAGCAGTACTCGCGACCTCATAGGCGTCAAACCACTGAGCCACAATCCGCGCCAGCGGCCGCGCATCCGCATGGAGGGTCAAACGGCGATGGGCGTAGCTGACCCAGGGAGAGAAATGAGCTGCGACCATAGCGGCGGTCGATGCAATCGTTTCAATGGATGTATAGCCCTCTGACTCAAGACGGTCTAAGTCAATCGCAAAGTCGCACAACAACATTTCCACTGCACGGGCACGGACCAAGTCCTCGCCACCAAATCCATGGCCGCGCGTGCCGGCTAAATGACCGGCGCGGATCCGATCCTGATACCCCCCTGTCCCTGGATCATTTTGCACATAGCCTTGAGGGAGTTTTGAAATAGCAGACGCACCAAGCCCGATCAAAGTGGGTGCGGTGTCATCGGTGTATCCTTGGAAATTACGGCGAAGGTGCCCCGAAGTCTGAGCCAGAGCCAATCCATCAGTTGGCAACGCGAAATGGTCGATACCGATGGCCACATAGCCATGAGCCTCGAAGGTCTCTCTCGCCAATTCAGACAATTCAAAACGCGCTTCCGTGCTGGGCAAAGCCTTATCTGGAATCATCACTTGGCGCTTGGCAACCCA
>CAJXXD010000189.1 GCA_913062835.1 uncultured Gammaproteobacteria bacterium | reverse complement strand
GCGCATAATTGACTTCTGCGCCCAAAGCGAGCTGGCTATCTAGTGGGGCCCAAAGTACTTCTCCGGACACCCCAGCATACATCGTTTCGAGATACCCGGCTGTCATCCGACCAAAGAGGTCTTCACTTGGGCGGAAAAGATACTCAGCTGTCAGAGTATTGATTTCGAAATCAGACTCTCGGGCGTATCGTACTGCTTCACTGCGCACGCGCGGCAGTACGGAATCTGATTGACGCGTTGCATTGTCAATTGTGCTGGCAAAAGGATAGCGAACATTCGTGGAAAAGCTGAGGCCTGCAAAAGGTTGATATCTCAGGCTCAGTTGAGGACCCACTTCGTAGCGTAATGGCTCATCAGGGTCGAAGAATGAGAAGCGAAAATATGGGGCAAAGCTGTATTCGAATGCACTCGAAGCCGGAGTTTCTTGCGCCATCGACACAGGTGGCGCATCGCTGATCACCGCACGCGTATAGCTGCGCCAAGCTCCGTCTAGGTCGTTTTCCAGCTCATAAAGATCCTGCCGGTTTATTTTAACCGATGTAATGGGCATCCCTTTTTTCTGAAGGGTAACATCGAAGACTTGGGTGCTTTGGGGTGTCATGCGCGCCAGGACTCGAGCGGCACGCCCAACAGCTTGTGCTTGCTTGAGCCATTTGTGGTTTTCAATATGCACGACGAGTGTCTGGCCATCTTGCTCGACGTGGTTCAACTGTAGTCCTTGCGCCCTCAGAGCCGTTTCCAGGTCTATTTGAGCATTGGCGCCCCTCGTGCCAAGCGGGATGTTCCAACTTTCGGCAGCGTAGCTCAGCTTTGGTGATAAAACAGGTCCAGCACCTTCTGCACCAGCATTGAAGCGAGGTTTCTTTGGGTTGAGATCATAGGATAGTTGTACGCCATATGCTTCGCCACTGTTCGCGTAACCGGCAACTGTCCAGCCGCTATCAAAGCGGTATTTCGCACCAAGGTTGATCGCACCGTCCAGGACAGTTGCATTGCGCGCGCGTTCGGTTTCGTAGCTGTCCGCACTATATTCCATGGCAAACGTGAGATTTTCTGTCGCACCCCAAGAAATGCCACCGAACAGAGCCGCATCACCGCGAAACCAGACGTTCGTATCGACTGTGCCACCTTGCCCAACATCTAGAGGTGGGCGCGTATCAAGGCGATCAACAATGGCACCCAAGGGGTTTGCAAAGCCATTTCGCGAACCAAGCCGCCCCCAACCCAGCCCAGTTGTCACTTTCAACGCAGGTGTAATGGACTTTGTCGCAACAATATATTCGGATGAATATACTCCGGTTCCAAGAAAATCTCTTAGGCCAACGGCAATTGCAGGCCGAATATTTGTCTCATCGGCCAATTGGATGTGCAGATCGAAGCTGCGGTCATAAAGGGCCGAAGTTCCACTGAAATCATCTATGACGGAATATCGAAATGCGCCGTAGACTCGCGGCAACACTTGGAAGAACAAGGTTGACTTCGATGTATCCGCAAATTGGCTAAATGTGAACCCGAGCGCCCCATCGTCCATAACTTCGGCGGTTGGCATCTCGATCAGCCCCGGCGTCCCATAGGTAGAAAGGCTGGTCTCAGAATATGCTCGGCTTGCAGGTGATAGGATGCATGCGCCAAACAACGAAGCTGCGATGACCGTTTTGATCACATTCTGAGATCTCGAGACGCGCATCAAAAACTTTGGCCTAAAGTCCTTTGGGATCACTTTGATTAACTTCACGTTGGGCTATACAATTAAACACTGATATGAACAAGCTTTCGTGGTCTGGCTAAGTCATGTTTAAAATGAGATTTTTTGAGTGGATACGAAGATCACTGTCTTCGGGTACTCCTCTATCGCCCCCCCTACCGGATCAACCTCTGGCCATTATTGGCGATATCCATGGTCGTGCTGATTTGCTCGAAGATTTGTTGCAGCGCATTCCTGAGGGCTTCCAGATCGTATGCGTAGGTGATTATGTCGATCGGGGTGAGCAGTCGTCAGAAGTAATCCGTATGTTGGTAGAGCGCACTGATGTGATTTGCTTGAAGGGTAACCACGAAGATATGCTTCTTAAGTTTTTGGAGGACCCTGAACGACACGGCGACCGGTGGCTTCGGTATGGCGGGCTGCAGACACTGCACAGTTTCGGTGTCCTAATCAATCACACGCAGGACCCAGAATTGAGGTTTCGAGCCGCGCGAAATGACTTAGAGAAGTCACTTGGCAAGACTGGCCTAAAATGGTTGGAGCGTTTGGAGCTTTCTTGGTGCTCCGGCAATGTTCACGTTGTCCATGCTGGCGCTGACCCTAGTGTGCCGATGAAAGATCAAGAGCGGTCTGTATTGTTTTGGGGGCATCCGGAGTTTCTGCGCAAACCTCACGCCGACGGCATATGGATTGTTCACGGACATACTATTGTCGACGAAGCAAGGAATGAATATGGCCGTATTCCAGTTGATACAGGCGCTTATGCCACAGGCCGCTTGACGGCCGCACTTATCTCGGAAGGCCAAGTAGAATTCTTACGTACATGATAGATATGTTGTTGCTCAACTGCCATCCGATGGTGCGGGCCGTTCTACAGACGCGCGCGGTACGTAGGCGCGAACGGCTTGCCCCATGATTTCAAGCAAAACAGCAACTCGGCCATTCGGGTTGTTTGTCTCGATACGAGCAAAGTAATCGGCAAATGGGCCTTTTACGATGCGAACCTCGCTGCCGACTTTAAGGGGTTGGGTGTCCAAGAAAACGCCGCTCTCATCGCATTGATTTATCAATTGTGACATGAACTCACTGGGCAAAGGCACTGGTCTGCCTCGGCCATCGCCGACCAATCTTGTGACGCCACGAGTGTGGTTGAGACGGTGCCAGGAGGTGTATTCAGGATCAAAATTCACAAATACGTACCCCTTAAACAAAGGCACATGCTTAGTGGCGAACTGACCAGTTTTCCGCTGGCTCTCAGCACGCTTTGGGGAAAAAACGTCAAAGCCCTGTCTTTTTAGATTGCGCTCGGCAATCGAGAGGGCGTTTGGCTTAAGTTGCAATGCAAACCAATTGTGGGGATTTAACATTTCAGCAAATCAACAAGATAAAACTACTGAGAAAATTCAGGCAAACATTTTGAGACGCCTAAA
>CAJXXD010000188.1 GCA_913062835.1 uncultured Gammaproteobacteria bacterium | reverse complement strand
CATCTTGATAACCGACATTTGGTTGCAGCAGCCGATATGGTCGGGGATATGGTGTTGCCAGTCAGAGCCTGATGGGTGGTTTGCGGTCGCAAGAGAGTACGTCTCTACTTCTTGTTTATTCGCACATCTTGTGGTTAACACGTGACTTCAGAGAGTCCATCGAGCGATTCACTCGTTAAGTGGAATCGCCGGTGCGACTGAATGTGAATTGAGGTGATTCATTGCGGGATGTTGTCGCCATCATCTGTTGGTATCCAGGATTCAGGTATCTTTGGTAAAAGGGATAAACATCCAGGCGTCTTGTTTACCCCTTGCCACCCGTTTGGCTGGGTTTCTGATGTGTTCTGCTTAAACGCTCTCTTGGAAGTGCTTCCGCATTTGTGGGGTCGATGCGCTACTCTCATTCGGAGTCTGATTGGGTAGGTTTTTTTCGATGGTAAATCTGAAGCCTTCGTATTTGTCGGGTCAATACCTGGATCGGGAAAATTCCACGAATTACGTATTCGGGAAAGTCAACGGTTCCATCGTTTCCGATGTGGACGGCAACGGTTTTGTCGATATCGTAACCTTCCCATCCGCTTTTTCTGAAGGCATCGGGTTTCAACCCATTGTCTGGTCCAACGATCAAGGCGTGTTTACACCCACCCAGCCCATGAACCCTGCTGACATTGGCTATCAGTACATTCGGAATACGGCCGAGGCAGATTTTGACGGTGACGGTCGGGTGGATTTTGTGTTGGCCGATACGGGCTGGGAGCTCGAGGGACGTAATCCTGATTTCTTTTTTGGTGGTCGGCCGATATTGCTTTCCGGCGCCGATTCGGGGCTTGAGTTCGTACCGATTGAGTCGTGGGTTGAGGGAGAGATTCCAGAAAAAAGTTTCTATCACGTCAGTGCAGCGGCTGATTATGATCAAGACGGAGACACGGATCTCGCGATCGCAGCGTTTTGGGACTTTTATGTATTCACCAATAACGGCGACGGAACATTCTCATGGGAAACCATTGATGCAAACTCCGAATCCACAGATGCAGGTTCCGGCACCGGATTTATCAAATTGGCTGATGAATATGCTTTGGTGATCGGATCCTACCGCATGATGTCACCTGAGGACTTCAAGGCGCCACCGATTGTAATGACCCACACAGAAGCGGGGTTTCAGCCGAAGTTCGAGCTTTCAAAACCCGACTTGGGTGGACGGGAGCAGAATTTTGGTGCGGTCGACATGTACAACGTGGACGTGAACAGCGACGGGTTGGAGGATCTTCTGATCCTGTGGGAGACCGAGGCGTTGGGCGGAATTGCAGACGATGATTCGACAATTGCGGATGCTGTGTTTTTCAATGGCACACGTTATCCAGATGTGTCCAACACAATCCTGACAGTCTGGATGCAGAATCAGGCGGGTCAGCTTGAGCCCTATGCTGAGTCGACGCACTACAACCTACTGCCCGCTGACACATCCGGTGCAGAACTCCGATTTCTGGATTTCAACAATGATGGTGCGATGGATTTTTATGTCGTCAGTTACGGCGAGGACATCTACAAGTGGGACGAGCTGATTTGGCTGAACGATGGCGCGGGTGGCTTCGCCAACCAAGAGCAAACGCTGTTCAATATCAGTCCTGACGAGGATCTACCCGAATGGTATGACCCAACCCCGTTCTTTTTTGATGCCAATAATGATGGTGTTCTCGATGTGGTGACGGTGCGGGGCGTGTATGACAATGATACCTACTGGTATCGAAATGTCGGTGAAGAGGTGCGCGTCTTCCTTGGTGAATCATCCGCTGTAAATACCGTCAAATCGGTGTACGGTCATTTGGGCGACGCACAACTGATCAAAACTGAAGGAAGCGGTTATCAGGTGTTGACGAGCTTGGGCAGTTTTCACTTTACTGATTCAGACCGGCTTGCTTTCACGGATACCCATCTGGCACTTGATCTTGATGGGCATGCGGGTCAAGCGGCAAAGCTCATCGGCGCTGTGTTCGGGCGCGAGGCAGTTCAAGATAAAAGCTTAGTTGGAACTGCGCTTAAGTACTTAGACGAGGGCATGAATCTTCCGGATCTTGCTCAGGCTGCGCTTGTGTATGAGTTGGGTTCGACTGCGTCGAATCATCGGGCTGTAGTGACGCATCTCTTCGAAAACGTAATGGGTGCCGAGCCTTTTGAGCAGGAAGTGACACATTACCTCGAATTAATCGACGACGGTGTGAGTCTAGAGTCATTGACTCTCATGGCGGCTGAGGCACCCCAAAATTTGCTGAACATCGATTTTGTTGGGTTAAAAAATTCTGGCCTTGCGTATGAGGTGTACGGTGCCTGAGTCTCTGAGCACACGGACATGTTCTTGCCGCCGGCTCCGGCTATCGGTGTCTGGTTTTCAATGGTGAATTCGCACACTGTCACCCATTCATATGCATGATCTGTTACCCTCGCCATCGAAAATTCGATGATATTTCATGAGGAGAATGACATGGCCAATATTACAATCGACGGTGTTGAGTACGACGTTGAGCAGCTATCAGACAATGCCAAGGCACAACTTGCTTCGTTGCAGGCGTGCGAGAATAAAATTCGGCAGTTACAGGCCGAGCTCGCAATGGTGCAGACCGCGCGCACTGCATACGGGATGGCGCTGAAAGGCGAATTGCCGGAGAACGGGACGGTCCCTGCTGCGAACAACCATGACGCGGAATCCGGCGGTACCCACTAAGACAAGCCAAGGGAGTACACGGGCTCGCTCTTTTGCTCCCAATACTGAGTTGTTACCCCAGCGAGGGAGTTGTTGCCCGCTTAAACGGTATTTACACGGCATGATCGCGATGGTCCGAATGTACTCAGTCTTCCGCGTCTGCTGAGCTCCGCTATCCTGAGATTGGTGTGGTCGCCGCGATTCCTGAACTGAAGGTTGATCAATACTCCATCGAGGTCGCGCTCGAATGAAGTAGCCGTGTGAATTGGGGCTGGCATCAAGAATCAGTAGGCGCTTTGGGTGTCATGAACGAACCCTGACTTTGATTGATTGTTGTGAGCGAATGATTGCTGAATTCCGTGTTGTTGATGTTCGCCTTGAGTTGATCTCCGGTGCCTCGATCAATGGGTCTGGCTACCTGATTGACGGTCGAACTCTGCTGACCGCAGCGCATGTGTTGAGCGCATTGGCGGACGG
>CAJXXD010000187.1 GCA_913062835.1 uncultured Gammaproteobacteria bacterium | reverse complement strand
TCTAGTCAATATGTACTGCTTATGGACGACGCCTTAGCGCTTGAATTAGGCGCCACTATTTTTGGTTCTGTGCCCCTGGTAGCCAGCCATGCCGACGGTGGAAAACGCAGTATCTCGGCCCCTGGTGCCGGAAACTACCTCACATTGGCGCAGGCAGCCGCCTCCATTCGGGATCTACTCGGGCACCACGCGTTGGCTGAAGAAACTCTGGTTCAAGCACACGGTACCAGCACCCCGCAAAACCGAGTCACTGAGTCCGACGTATTATCCAAAGTCGCGCACGCCATGGGCATCCAAGCCTGGCCTGTCACCGCAGTTAAAAGCCAGCTAGGTCACTCACAAGGGACCGCAGGGGGTGATCAACTGGTGATGAGTTTAGGGGCGTTCGCGCACCAAATGATTCCTGGCATTCAGACCACACAAGCGCTTGCGCCTGATGTACTAACCGATGGACTTCATTTCGCACTGACATCCGAAGCGCGGCCTCTTAAAGCGGCCCTCATCAATGCCAAGGGCTTTGGCGGCAACAATGCAACCGCTGCTGTACTCTCGCCAGAGGCCACCGGGGATCTTCTAAAGGCGCGCTGGGGTCAGGTCAACATTGCGGGCTCGGATGAGACTCAGGCCAAGCAGGCGCGATACCGCCACGAAGTCGACCGCGGCACGATTGAAATCCTGTACCACTACGGCGAACAGATCGTGGAAGGTGAGGACCTGATGATCGATGCAGAGACTCTCAAAGTCCCTGGCTTTGGTGAGCCCTTGGCGTTGAATCTCGCCAAGAAAAAATATGAGGATCTACTCTAAGCCGAGTTCGAGCGCGAACACTAACGCGTCCTCGCGTCCGGTTGCTGCCGGATAGTAGCCAGGACGCCGACCGATTTCGTTGAATCCTCGATTCAAATACATCTGAATCGCGGGTACATTGCTGGCCCTGACTTCTAAAAACATCTGTCCAGCACCCAGTTCTGTGGCGTCGGAAATTAAATGATTCAACAGCGCGGTACCGAACCCTTGTCCCTGTCGATCCGGCTCCACACCCACATTTAAGATGTGCGCCTCACCGGCAGCCACCGATAAAAAGCCTTGACACACATGCTGCGTTTCACCTGGCACGGTGCCAAGCCAAATCCGATAGGAAACCGTCGTACAACCACCGATAATCGCTCGCGACCAAGGAAATTCATAGGCCCGCGCTTCAAGCTCACAGACCGCATCGAGGTCGTCAGCCGTCATCAACCGGAAGTTAAGTGGGGGAGTCGGCATGCAGCCACATTTTGAGCGTCTGCCATGCGGCACGCTTTGCGTCTGGATTGGAAACCAAGTCCACCAAGGGTGGCAAGAAACACGCATCGGCCGTCAGCGTCGAACCATCCAAAGATTGGATGGACGTCAAAATACGAGGTTCAACCGCCTCCATCTCCGCCCAGCGACGATGCAACCACGCATCCACGGCCTCGGTCGCAGCCTCTGTAGAATGATCTGCGATGCCCTCAATCGGCCAATGAAAATACTGCCAGTCAGCACTCTCAAGTCGGGGCGTCGCTAAGCGCAAGATATCGCTGCAGACCGCCGTCAGCCGCCCATCCAACAAGCCACTGGCCCAGTCTGGAAGCTCAACAAACAACATAGCGTCTGCAGTGATGACCGACACCAAAGTAAAGCGAAGCGCCTCAACCGAAGCCGTTGTACTTGGCATCTGAGACGACAGCACTTCCGACGAAACGGGCGTATCTTCCTTAGACGAGGGTTCAGGTGTGACCGAACCCGGTGTGGCAAGCTCGCTCAACCGACGAGGTTGGGTCGTCTCGACCGGCTGAATAGGCTTGGGTGCGGGCTCCGCCTCGCGCTGTATTTCAGGCACTTGAGGCGAAGCAGGCGCCGCTGCCGGACGATCCCTCAACATCACTACAGGCACGCCCATGGCATCCAGAAGTTTTCGGGACTCCTCAGGCGCCAGGGGGTTCATCAGATACCCTCTGATTTTTGTGGATGCTGTTTCTCGAGCGGCTTCTCCATCAGATTCAAAGCGTGAAGATAGGCTTTCGCAGACGCAACAACGATGTCGGTATCCGCGCCTAAGCCATTCACGATACGCCCTGCTTTCTCCAGACGCACCGTCACTTCGCCTTGCGAATCGGTCCCTGTGGTGATCGCATTCACGGAGTACAGCAACAAATCCGCCCCGCTGTGCGCGACCGACTCAATCGCTTTGTACACCGCATCGACTGGTCCGTCCCCCTCGCCTGTGGCCTCCACGACCGCCCCATCAACCTGCAAGGTGATCTGTGCTGAGGGTGAAACGCCAAGCTTTGAGGTGACTTGTAAATCTCTCAGGTCATAGCGAGCACCTGCAGCTTCCACTTGCTGCGCATTTAAAAGGGCATGCAAATCCTCATCAAAGATCTCATGCTTCCGGTCCGCCAATTCTTTAAAGCGTGCAAAGGCGTCGTTCAACACCACATCGTCGGCTAACACGATCCCAAGCTCGTCCAAGCGCGCTTTAAATGCAGCTCGACCTGAGTGCTTACCTAAGACCATCTTATTGGTATTCCAGCCCACATCTTCCGCACGCATGATCTCGTAGGTTTCGCGATGCTTTAACACACCATCTTGGTGAATACCCGACTCATGGGCAAACGCATTGGCACCGACAATCGCCTTATTTGGCTGAACAGGGAAACCAGTCACCGAAGACACCAACCGCGAAGTCGGGACGATATGGCGTGTATCGATGTGGGTTTCAACATCAACAATATCGGCTCGTGTACGAACCGCCATCACCACTTCCTCAAGCGAGGTGTTCCCGGCACGCTCACCCAGCCCATTGATGGTGCACTCGATCTGACGGCACCCAGCTCGCACTGCAGCCAATGAGTTGGCCACGGCCAAACCCAAATCGTTGTGGCAATGCACAGAGAAAATAGCTTGATCAGAATTCGGAATCTTTGTTAAGAGCTCAGTGATGGTCTCTTGGATCTGAAACGGTAAGTTGTAACCCACGGTGTCTGGGAAATTGCATGTGGTTGCGCCTGCTTTAATCACCGCTTCGTAGACGCGTGCCAAAAAATCGATGTCTGAGCGTCCCGCATCTTCGGCTGAGAACTCGACATCATCGGTGTACTGACGGGCTTTCTTAACGGCCCATACTGCTTGCTCAATGACCGCCTCCGGCTCCATCTT
>CAJXXD010000186.1 GCA_913062835.1 uncultured Gammaproteobacteria bacterium | reverse complement strand
CTGCGCGTTTTTGGAGTCTGGATACTTCTTTCGCTGGCACCCCTGTGGGCCAATGATCGATCCGTTACCCTCACACCCGATGCCTCAGTCGCGACGGCATTCCTAATTGGCCCGCAGACACTCTTAACTGCGTATCACGCGGTGAAAGGTCGTCAACAAATCTATGTAGCCACCGAGCGCGATGGCGTATTTACCACCGCAATCGTAGATGGCTACAGCGAAACCTTCGATATCGCAGTGCTCAGAGCCTCTGTCCAAGGCCAACCCTTACCCCTGGGATCTTGGACCAGTTTTCCGCAGGGTGCCGAGACTTATGTCATCGGATTTCCCAAACTGGGGAACCTCGTGTCAGAGAAACGGATCACATCAGGCATCTTTAATGGCGATCAACGTTTTGGAAATCGCCAAGATTGGTTTCAATTAAGCGCTGAGATCCACAGGGGAAATTCTGGAAGCCCGGTGATTGGGGCCGACGGTGCGGTTTACGGTCTCATCAGTCACAAGCTCGACGCTATAAATGCCATGGAGCTTTTTAAAGACCTGCCGCAAAACGTCAATTTTGCACTGAAGAGCAATCGCATTCTGGAATTCTTGGACGCCTATCAAATCCAGCCCAGGGTTCAGCAATTTGACGTATCGACGGCGCTTCGGCCACTGGAGATTTTCCAAGCGACCGAAGACAGTGTCTTCTTAGTACTTTCGAGCAACCGCCCGCAATAAGCGATTACTGAACGATCCGGATCACACCCCGTGGCGCACTGTTTACGTTTTGCACCTGGGCAGACACCGGTGACAGCA
The DNA here is from genome assembly GCA_913062835.1 of uncultured Gammaproteobacteria bacterium. Taxonomy (GTDB): domain Bacteria; phylum Pseudomonadota; class Gammaproteobacteria; order Pseudomonadales; family Litorivicinaceae; genus HIMB30. The sequence continues at coordinate 2,388 of CAJXXD010000186.1, read as the reverse complement.
ATTCCGTGGTGTTGCCTAATCGGTCAGTGACGACCACTCGCGCGCGCAGCACATGGTTAACCAACGCCTGGGTCAAGGCGACCTGAGGGGTGCTGTTCGCTCCCAGCTCACGCCACGTCATGCCGTCTGAGCTCGCTTCCCAGCTCACCAAGAGATCCGCAATGCCATCCACGTCCCGGATATCCGACAAATCAACCGACAACACGCGACCTTTTTGGGTTTGCCCAATCAATACCGGGTTACCCTCTACCGGATCATCCACATCGGCCACCCGTGAGGACGGACCGACATGCACCGACTCGGCTTGCCCAAAGCCGTCCACATAAGAAATCACGCCTCGAACGGTCTTACCCACCATCGACTGATCAAGTCTCAACAAATGCCCAGTCTCTTCCGGCACTTGAGTCCACACTTGCTGATCCGCGGACATCTCCCAGCCAAACTGAAGCGGTCCTAACCCATCTTCGTCAGTGAGCCCCGAGGCATCGAAATACAAGGTTTCATGCTGACGTGCCACGCCGTTTAGAAGCGGCACATTGGTCGGTGCGTCATTGACATTGCGCACAGGCGCTGTGGGTGCTGAGACAATCACTTCTTCGGTGCCACCGCCATCGATATATCGAATCACCACTCGAAGAGGCCGCCCCACCTGCATCTGTGTGGGCACCATGCTTGCCGTCACTTCCCCTTCGATGGGCAGCCAAACCCCAGGCTGGGTTTCCATCTCCCACCGGTAGTTCAACCCACCGACCCCGTCGTCATCGGTCAAACTGTCCATTTCTAAGGCTAGCACGTCGCCTTCAACCGGCCCCAAGACTTCAGCCTCTGAGGGAGCGGCTTCAACATTTGCCTGCTCCGAATCGGATGAAGAAAACATACTTTTTTTAATGTCTGAAAATGAGGTGGTGTAGACGCAGCCGCTCAAAGTCAGCGCGCCAAATATCAATCCCAAGGTGGTAACACTACGTTGCAACACAAGTTGGCCCTTTCAATTTGTTCATTGGCATCATAGGCGATAGGCTCCTATTCGCAAATGGCTCGATCAGTGCCACCCTGCTTTCGGTTTTGGCTCGCCTTCATCTGGCGCGGCCTCAACCGGCGTCGCCGCCGCCAGGCTCCAATCCACTTTGTCCGCCAGACCGCGCACGATGCTGAGCCAAGAATGCAAGTTCTCAAAGGTCAGTGCGACCCTGAATTCAGAGTGAGGGGCCACATTGGCTTCTGTACTGAGCGCCAAGATCAGTCCGGTTTCAGATGGATGAATCGATGCCCCGGCGATCAGAGTAAGCGGCACATGAGCCGGTGCCTCGACTGGCTTTTTCTCTCCACCGCCCTCGGATTTCTGTGAACGATTGGCGGTGTTCTCAGCCGCCAACGCCTCAGCCGGGAGGCTTGCCTGCTTCTCGTAGTGCTTCAGTAGGGCTTGATCAAGCTTGGGCAATAATAAAACCAATAGCCGCCGAGTCAGAGACAGCTTCGCTTGCCGACCATCTGACAGTTGCGTCAACAGCAGAATACGATCCTCGACAGGACTGTACTGCGTGGTGAAGGTGGTCATTTGGTAAATCATGGCCGTCTCGCTTAAATTTTCGTTTCATCTGCCCGGTATGACCGATATATTACGGGAAATTTATAACTTTTAGTTCACTGAACACTGAGAGCGTCTTGGCTACAAACCGGCTCAAAAATCGTCCCTGGAAGACGGCCAGCTTAATACCCCTCGCGATCGCCGTATCGAGCGCATTCGCTGAGGAGCGTGTATTAAGTGCCACTGTGCTCGGACCGATCTCAGAGAATACACCGGCCGCCAATAACGCAGTAACACCGCCTGATCAGGTTATTCCAACGCCTCAGCCCATTGCTGGAGAGGCTCGAGAAACACAGTCTCAAACCGTGCTGGGTGCACAAACCCGCTCGTTTACGCCAGGGGCGCCAGTGGCGCGAGCCGGTCAAGCACCCGTCTCTAGAGGAACTAACAATCGAGTTTTGATCGAAATGCAAGTGGGGCAGACCCTCGACCCAAGTGAGCCCGCTCCTTCGATAGAGGAAAATCTAGCGCTCAACCCGATTGGTTTTCCAGGTCGGCGGGCGCTCCGCTCGATTTCGGTCACAGAAATCGCCGAGGCCGCGCCTGAAGTCGACTCTACCGTGGCCCAAAACGGTTCGATTTCGTCTACTGCGGTCTCAGACGTTCCATCGGCGAGGGCCCAACCCGCTTCACCGGGGGCCCCGTCCACTCGAGTCGTCCGCCCCGAACCGGACAGTCTGGTATTGGAAGATCTAAACTCAAAGACTCCGGCTGTGACCTCTGTGGTACCAACCAATCCCGAGCCCGTCTCTCCAGCGCCCACTCAAGACCGGACGCGCGTGTTTTCACAAACTGTTCTT
>CAJXXD010000185.1 GCA_913062835.1 uncultured Gammaproteobacteria bacterium | reverse complement strand
GCCTGAATGTCATGGCAAAGAGCCGCATAATCCAATGTGTCATCGAGGTTGTCCGTCTCTGCTGCCTCCTCAAGCGACAGAGACAACTCTAGATCCAAATACAACGGCTGGGGGTTCTCTTTTTCGTGCAAATACACGCCAATCAATGACAACAGAGGCAGCCTTGAAATAAATAAACGGTCCATCACACCACCTCGGGTAAATCAGCGAGCGGCCAACGTGGCCGAATTTGAATTTGCGCACTGGCATCGGCTTGCCCTCGCTCTAGGCGAAGTGCACCGGCAAAGGCAATCATCGCCCCATTGTCCGTGCAAAACTGAGGCGAGGGGTAGGCCACTTGGACACCTCGATTTTCTAACCCACGCAAGGCCTCACGAAGTTGTCGATTAGCACTCACACCTCCAGACATCACCAGAGTCTTGGCGCCGGTCTCTTCGAGTGCGCGGACACACTTCAACACCAGGGTGTCGACGATGGCCGCCTGAAAACTCGCGGCCAAATCGGCTTTCGTTCCATCGTCCAAGATCCCTGCATCGACACACTTTTTTGCCTCGGTGAGTACTTGGGTTTTTAAACCTGAAAAACTGAAATCACACCCTGGACGATCGGTCAGTGGACGGGTGAACCCGAAACGCGTTGGATCTCCCGTTTCAGCCAAGGCCGAAATTTTCGGACCGCCCGGGTAGCCAAGCTCCAACAGCTTGGCTGTTTTATCAAAGGCCTCACCGGCTGCATCGTCTAAGGTGGTGCCTAGCAGTTCATAATCACCCAAGGCTCGTACCAAAATCAGCTGCGTATGGCCTCCACTGACCAACAAAGCCACAAAAGGCAGGGCTAAATCTGGGGTTTCCATCAGAGGTGCTAGCAAGTGACCTTCCATGTGATGCACCCCAAGTGCAGGGCGCTCAAGACTCAAGGCCAGGGTTTTGGCAAAGGTCGCTCCGACTAAGAGCGCACCCAGCAAACCAGGGCCCGTGGTATAGGCTACGCCATCAAGATCAGTCGGCGCCAAACCGGCGGCGGCAATGGTCTCATCCACCATGGGCCGGAGGTAGCGGACGTGATCACGCGAAGCCAGCTCAGGGACGACGCCTCCATAGACCGCATGAACATCAATTTGGCTATGCACCCTGTGGGCCAACAAGCCCGCTTCAGTGTCGTATACCGCCACCCCGGTTTCATCACACGAAGTCTCAATACCTAAGACGCGCATTGGGTTCCCTTTTCATTTACACGCTGATATTATCCGGCGCCCCGAGTGGGAAAGCCAAATTATTCGACAGATTTTTTTAAGGATAGGTGCATTTTAATGCCTGCGGTAAAGATTAAAGACAACGAGCCCTTTGACGTGGCCCTGCGTCGCTTCAAGCGCGCCTGTGAGAAGGCCGGTGTGCTTTCTGAAGTACGTCGTCGCGAATGCTACGAAAAGCCCACCACGCTTCGTAAGCGTGCGGCAGCAGCGGCGGTGAAGCGTCACCTGAAGAAGGTGTCTCGCGAAACCAAAAAATTCGAACGCCTCTATTAATAGGGCGTCCGTGATCAGTGAGTGCGTTTAAAGACCAACTGACCGAAGCCATGAAAGAAGCCATGCGAGCGAAAGACAAATTTCGCTTAGGTGTGGTTCGGATGGCACTCGCTGAAATCAAACGCATCGAAGTCGATGAGCGCATCGATGTGGATGACGCGCGTTGTTTGGCGCTCGTCGATAAGATGGTCAAGCAACGTCGAGACGCTGCTCAGCAGTTTATCGACGGTGACCGTCAAGATCTTGCAGATATCGAACTGGCCGAGGTCGACGTGCTGCAAGCCTTTTTGCCCGCCCCACTGACCGACGCAGAAATCGACGCACTGATCGACCAGGCAATCGCTGACACAGGCGCTAGTGGCCCACAGGGTATGGGCCAGGTGATGGGCGTAGTCAAACCCAAAGTGCAGGGTCGAGCTGACATGCAACAAGTCAGCCAGCGCGTGAAAAATCGCCTCACTTGATCTCTGATCTAAATTTCCGGATACACTCTAAGTCGATTTCACACTGAAGGTGCCCCGTGGCCGGACGCATTCCTGATTCTTTTATCGACACTCTCAATGAGCGCGTTAACCTCGTGGATGTGGTTAGCGCCAGAGTGCCATTGAAGAAAACGGGGCGCGAGTACAGCGGTCGATGCCCATTCCACGACGATTCGTCTCCCTCTTTTTCAGTCAATCCAGACAAACAGGTCTACCACTGTTTTGGATGCGGAGCCTCTGGGGGACTGATCAGCTTTGTGATGGAATTTGATCGTGTGGATTTCATCAGCGCGGTCGAGTCGTTGGCCTCACAAGCCGGCCTTGAAATCCCTAAAACCGATGACGACCCAGACGCCCGTCGTCGCAAAGTGCTCTATGAGCTCATGGAATCTGCTGACCGCCTCTATCGAAGCGCCCTAAAATCGCATCCTGAGCGCAATCACGCAGTGGACTATCTGAAGAATCGAGGCCTCACCGGACAGATCGCTCACCGCTTCGGACTGGGATTTGCACCGAGTGGCTGGCGCTTTTTAATGGATCAATTAGGGGGTGACGAGCCTTCTCAAAAGCGGCTTCTCGATGCCGGACTGACCACCCAAAATGCCCAAGGACGAGAGTACGACCGATTTAGGCAACGGGTAATGTTTCCGATTCGAGACATCCGAGGTCGGACCATTGCCTTCGGCGGGCGAGTCTTAGACGACGCCAAACCCAAATATTTAAACAGTCCAGAGACGCCCCTATTCCACAAATCCGACACCCTCTATGGACTGTATGAGGCACGCCAAGCCAACCGCGTACTCGAGCGCGTGTTGGTGGTCGAAGGCTACATGGATGTCGTCGCACTGGCCCAATACGGCGTGTCTTTTGCTGTGGCGACACTCGGCACTGCCCTGACCGGCCAGCATCTCGATAAATTGAGTCGACAAACCGCGCAGGTCATTGTCTGCTTCGATGGGGATGCCGCCGGGCGCACCGCGGCCAAACGGGCAATGGATACCGTTCTCCCCTTCTTAGACGATGCATTTAGTATTCGATTTTTGTTTTTACCCGAAGGCCACGACCCAGACTCCTTGGTCCGAGAAGAGGGCACCGATGCCTTTTTGGCCCGCCTAAACCAGGCAGTGCCGGCTGCTCGAGCCCTGATCGAATTGTTAGCCGATGAGATCGATCTGACACAGATCGATGGACGGGCACGATTGACCG
>CAJXXD010000184.1 GCA_913062835.1 uncultured Gammaproteobacteria bacterium | reverse complement strand
AACCTTTGCTCCATGCTGTTCCCAACCTGGCGGGTCTGGGGGCGGCTCCTGATAATAGGCGGATCGAGGAGGGGCGACCGGGCGCTGCCAGTCCGAAGCTCGGGGGACGCGGCCCCCGCTGCAAGCGGTCGGCGGAACGCCAAGGCGATGAGGCAGCCATGGCCTGTTCATAGTCTTTCAGCGACAACTTGGCATCGACCACCAAGCATTTCTGATCCGGCAGAGACACCACCACATCGGGCTGTAACCGTTGACCGGCCTCGCCTGTGAAACTGGTTTGGCGGTGGTACTCATGGCCTTCGCGAAGCCCGGAAGCCGACAACACTTGATCCAAGACCAGTTCACCCCAGTTTCCAGCGGCTTTGTTGTCGCCTTTTAGAGCACGGGTCAAATTGATCGCGTCTTCCGACATCTTTTGATTTAGCGCCTTCAGCGAGGAAATCTCCGCACGGAGCGACACCCGGTCGCGCGTCTCGTGCTCATAGACCTCATTGATCCGCTTTTTAAACGCTTCCAGCTCACCTGCAAGGGGCTTTAGGACTTGCGCCAACGATTCTTGATGCTGGGTTTGCAACTCTTTCGAGCGATCAGCCATCAGTCGTTGAGATAAGGCTTCAAACTCGGCCTTCATCAGCCGAGCCCGACTTTCGGCGTCTTCAGCGGCTTCGGCGGCGGCTTCCAATTCGACCCCCCGCCCCTTCAGTTTAAGCCAGCCTTGGCCAAAGTACGCCGCTAAGGCACACCCTAAAATTGCCACCACCGCCAACACCCAAGTGATTTCCATTACTGAACTCCTCCTCGCCTTGGGTATCATGACACCCCAATCGACACCTCACCACTGGAGCGGACATGACCATCGACTCAGACACGCTGTTTCAAACGCCTTGGCATGGCGTGGGCGACTTCCGTTTTGACGAACGGGTCGCAGCCGTGTTCCCTGACATGATCCGCCGAAGCGTGCCTGGATACGGGCATGTGGTGGGACTGACTGGACTGATCGCCAAACGCTTTGCCAAAGCCAACACCTGCTTGTACGACTTAGGCTGCTCGCTCGGTGCCACCACACTCGCCATGGCACGTGAAGTGCAACAACCCGGCTGCCGTTTAATTGCACTCGACAATTCCGAAGCGATGCTGACAAAAGCCCAACACCACTCCACAGACCGGCTGATCGATCCCCTACCGATTGAATGGGTGCTTGGTAACATCGAGACCCACCCCTTTGAGCCGGCATCTGTGTTCGCCATGAACTTTACGTTGCAGTTTATCCCGCTCGATAGCCGTGATGCGCTGTTACGCCGGATCGCTCAGTCACTTGTGCCCGGCGGCGTGTTGGTATTGGCTGAAAAAGTGGCGGTCGAGGAGCCGGACCAAACCTGGCTCAGTGAATTGCATTGGGATTTCAAACGCGCCAACGGCTATTCGGAACTGGAAATCGCCGGCAAACGCCAAGCAATCGAGCAAGTGCTGATCCCAGAATCGCCCGGCCAACACACGGCCCGGTTACACCAAGCAGGGTTTAGCGAGGTGGTCGAGTTCTTCCATTGCCTAAATTTCAGAGCTTGGATGGCGATTAAATGAGCCGCCTAGATCTGGCTTGGACCAGCCCTACACTGCCTTGGTTAAGCGCGTTAGTGGAAAGCCATCGCCATCTGATCGAGGCGCGGTTGAAACACGGCGACCTACCCCGTTGGCAAAACGCCTTAGATCAACTGCCGGCGCTTCCCACCGAGTCCAAAACCCTCGGGCGTGCCGTAGGGCTCCGCTCGGTACCCGACGATTGCCTGATCGAAATTGAACAGGCGTTGAGAGGACTGATGCCCTGGCGCAAAGGCCCCTTTCAATTCGGACCACTCGAAATCGACACCGAATGGCGCTCAGATCTGAAATGGGATCGACTCAGCCCACACTTAGATCTCGAAGGCCAGCGCGTTTTAGATGTCGGTTCGGGTTCGGGCTATCACCTGTGGCGGATGCTAGAGGCCGGTGCCACCGAAGTGCTTGGGGTGGAACCCAGCATCTTGTTCCATTGCCAATTCGCGGCCATCAAAGGGTTAATAGGTGAATCGAGAGCCGCATCACTGCCCCTAACCCTCGAGCAGTTCAATCCAGGCCTATTGCAGTTCGATGCAGTCTTCTCGATGGGCGTCCTGTATCACCGTAAAGACCCGCTCATCCATCTCGAGCAACTGAGAGACTGCCTCGCCCCCGGCGGGCAACTGATTCTAGAAACGTTAGTGGTTGATGGGGATGAACACACCTGCCTCGTGCCCCCAGATCGTTACGCACGAATGAATAACGTCTGGTTTCTTCCCTCGGTTGCACATCTAAGCCGCTGGTTAGCGCGCGTTGGGTTCACCGACATCCGGTTGATGGACTTATCTGAAACCACACTCGAGGAGCAGCGAAAAACCGACTGGATGCAGTTTGAATCCTTTGAGCATGCGCTGGATCCGGCCGACCCGACATGCACAGTCGAGGGCTTGCCTCGTCCCAAACGGGCCGCGCTGTGGGCTCGGCGACCTCAGACCTGAGTGTATCTCGCACTAGACCCGGGTCTGTGCGAGAATTCGCGGCTTATTATTTACTGTCTTTCGGAGACTGCCCGCATGTTCCATCTCGACCTTGCACCCGCTGACCCTATCCTCGGTCTGACTGAAACGTTTAAAGCCGACACGCACCCCGACAAAATCAACTTAGGCGTGGGCGTGTATCAGGACGCCACCGGTAAAACCCCGGTCTTGGATTCAGTCAAACAAGCGGAAATTCGTTTATTGGAACTTGAACAGTCCAAAAGCTATTTGGCGATTCCGGGCGTTCCAGAGTTGGCCGCCCATACGCAAACGCTTTTGTTTGGCGAAGGCCACGCCATCATCACCGAAGGCCGCGCTAAGACCGCACAAACCCCAGGCGGAACCGGGGCGCTCCGCGTGGCGGCCGACTTTTTCTTGCGTGCCGCGCCAAAGGCGACCGTCTGGTTGTCCAACCCCACCTGGGCGAACCATCGCGCCATTTTTGAAGCCGCCGGCTTCCCCGTCAAAGACTACCGCTACTACGACAAAGCCTCTCAGGGCCTTGATCGAGCTGGATTCTTAGCCGACCTTTAGGCAATGGCGCCCGGTGACATCGTCATTTTGCACGGCTGCTGCCACAACCCCTCAGGAATCGATCTCGGACCGGCTGAGTGGCAGGCTGTGGCCGATGCCGCCAAGGCCAAGGGCTT
>CAJXXD010000183.1 GCA_913062835.1 uncultured Gammaproteobacteria bacterium | reverse complement strand
ACGAGGCCAACCAGTACATCGACGAGAAAAAGCCCTGGGTGCTGGCCAGGAACCCGGAGGCGGGCGAGGCGGTCCAGGCGATCAGCACCACCGGGATCAACCTTTTCCGCCTGCTGATGCTCTATCTCAAGCCCGTGCTCGAAGCGCTGTCGGAATTCGATGTGGCCACCGTGGTTTTGCCTGATGGTGAGGCCTACAAGCAGTTGGATACCTTAAATGCGATTTACGAGACTGCGCTGATCCATCGATTTTCGAGGAATGCCACTTTTGTAGCCTTGGGCGGTGGTGTCGTGGGTGACATGGTGGGATTTGCCGCAGCCACTTATCAGCGTGGGGTGCCCTTCATTCAAATTCCGACGACGTTATTAGCCCAAGTGGACTCGTCAGTGGGCGGTAAGACAGGCGTCAACCACCCGCTTGGAAAAAATATGATTGGCGCTTTTCATCAGCCCGTTGCGGTTTTAGCCGACACCCAGGTGTTGTCTACGCTGCCCAATCGTGAGTTGTCAGCGGGTCTCGCCGAGGTCATTAAGTACGGTTTGCTGGGCAATATTGAATTCTTGGATTGGATCGAGTCCTCGATGGATGCATTGGTTGCTCGCGATGCCGATGCGTTGACCTATGCCATTGCACGCTCGTGTGAGATGAAAGCCGATATTGTTGCGCGCGATGAAAAAGAGGGGGATGTGAGAGCCTGGTTGAATCTGGGGCATACCTTTGGCCATGCGATCGAAGCCCATTTGGGATATGGCGATTGGCTGCACGGAGAGGCTGTGGGTGCAGGCATGGTGATGGCGGCTCGCACATCGGCTGCTCTTGGGGATCTGTCAGAACAGGACGTGGAGCGAGTGGTACGTGTGTGCGAACGAGCCGGATTGCCTGTGACACCTCCTGCGGGCATGACGCCTAGCGATTTTTTGCGGCACATGGCGGTCGATAAGAAGAATTTAGATGGTCAGCTTCGGTTGGTGTTGCTTCGTCGTTTGGGAGAGGCCTACATTGCCGATGCGGTACCCTCTGATGTGTTAGAGGCAGTGCTGACGGCGTGTTGCCACTAGTCCCCTCTCAACAAGCGGCACGCGACCGACTCAAGGCCGCATGCCAATTCGCTGGTGATGTGGTGATCTTGGTGGGTGCGCCGGGTCAGGGAAAATCACACCTCTTAGAAAACCTGATGCTAGAGACACCCGTCTCGCCCTTGTTGATAAAAGGACAAGAGATCACCTCTCGCGCTGAAGCGATCGCGCAATTGGCGGCCTCCGTCGGGCTTGCGACCGATGCCGATGAGGCGCACTTACTTACGCGTCTTCATCAGCAGAGACCGAAAGAAACGGCTCGGGGTGCCTTTGATATCGCAGTGGATCCGGCGGATGCGCTTCCGGATTCAGTGCTGCTTTGGTTGAGTGAAATGGCCAAAGGCCGATATGGGGAATCTTGGTCCATTCTTTTGGTGGGTGATCAAGCACTGGCAAATCGAGCAATATCGTTGGGGCTTATGCCAAGCCAAGTGATTTTGCCGAGATGGGAGGTGGCGGACCTCAAGAGCGCTTGGCCAGCAAGTTCGCCTGTGCTCCCGCAGGCTGCGATGGAATCTGCACTCGCGCAGTTGGCAGATCGGCCAGGTGAGCTCATGGCTGCTCTGACTGAGTCTGTGGATCAATTCATGCCGGCGCCTTCCTCAGACCTTGAACACGGATCCGCCAACCCTGAACCTGCTGCGCCGCGTCGCCGGCTCTGGATTTTTCTAGGCCTGGGTGCGATTCTTTTACTCACACTGGCGTACGGGCAGTTTCAGGCCTTGCAAAAACCACCGTCAGTTACCCCAACGATCATTCCGTTGAACTCCGGATCAGGGGATTAATTCAGTCAGTCGCTGCTATTTGCTCGAAAGGCCCCTGAGACATATACTACGCGGCCTTTTTCTCTGCGGATTCAGGCGGTTGACTTCGCATGATGGACCGGACGCGTCAGGCACTCAGTGCACGCTAGCGCGACGACAAAGGATAGATTTTGAGGTGGGAGATGCCCGCCTCGCTCATTAATGGTGGCGGCCTAAAAAGGGTCGCATAGGTAGGAAAGCATATGACCAAAGGTCTCTATACACCCGGCGAGTTCCGCGACAATTGTGGGTTTGGCTTGATCGCGCATTGCGAGGGCGAGCCCAGTCATCATCTGTTGATGACTGCCATTGGGGCGCTGACGTGTATGACTCACCGTGGCGGTATTGCGGCAGACGGTAAGACCGGCGACGGGTGCGGTCTTTTGTTCCAAATGCCAAAGCGGTTCATGCGCGTCGAAGGTGCGAAGGTCGCAGGCCGTGAGTTGGCAGACCTGTTTGCAGTGGGCATGGTGTTCCTGTCCACCGATGAGCGGACGCAAGCTAGCGCCCGTAAAGCCATCGAGCAGGTGTTGTCTGAGCGAAACCTGAGCTGCGTTGGTTGGCGCGATGTCCCTGTTGATCCCACGAATTTGGGCCCGATCGCCAAAGGCAATATGCCAGCGTTTTGCCAGTTTTTCGTTGAGCCGACCACGCAAGACCAGGCCAAGTTTGATAATGAGCTGTTTATGGCCTCTCGCTTGATCGAGCGAGTGCTGTCGGGCGATCAGGACAACTACCTCTGCTCACTGTCGCGTCGAGTGGTCTCCTATAAAGGCCTCATGATGCCAGTGGATCTGCCGAACTTTTACCCAGATCTCAACCATCCCGATATGGAAACTGCCATCTGCGTGTTTCACCAGCGGTTCTCGACCAATACCTTGCCCCGTTGGCCTTTGGCTCAGCCGTTCCGATTGCTGGCACATAACGGTGAAATCAACACCATCGCCGGTAACCGTAACTGGTCCAAGGCGCGCGGCCACTTGTTTAAGTCAGACCGGTTACCTGAGATCGATCAAATATTGCCCTTGGTGAACACCACAGGTTCGGACTCCTCGAGTCTCGACAATATGTTGGAAGTGATGGTGGCCGGTGGCATGGATCTATTTCGTGCGGTTCGCATGCTTGTTCCACCTGCATGGCAGAACGTGGATGACATGGATGCTGATCTGCGAGCGTTTTATGAATACAACTCGATGCACATGGAGCCTTGGGATGGCCCAGCGGGCATCGTATTGACCGACGGTCGATTCGCGTGTTGCTTACTCGATCGAAACGGCCTGCGTCCTGCGCGCTGGGTGAAAACCACCAACGGTTATCTGACCGTCGCCTCCGAAGTCGGTACCTGGGATTACAAGCCTGAAGAGGT
>CAJXXD010000182.1 GCA_913062835.1 uncultured Gammaproteobacteria bacterium | reverse complement strand
TGATAAGAGAGTAACTATGTCTAAGCGTCGCGTTGTAGTCACTGGTCTTGGTATGCTGAGCCCATGTGGCGTCACCGTCGAAGCGTCATGGAAGGCGATTCTGGCAGGGCAGAGCGGTATTTCTGCGATCACAGAGTTCGACACAACTGAATACCCCACCAAATTCGCGGGTTTGGTCCCTGAATTTGATTTGGAAACTTACATGTCCGCCAAAGATGCGCGGAAGATGGACCCTTTCATTCAGTACGGGATGGTCAGTGCCATTCAAGCGGTGGAAGCGTCAGGGTTAGCCGACTCTAATGTGGATCCCACGCGCGTTGGGGTGTCGATTGGCTCCGGAATTGGCGGTCTGACTCTGATCGAGAATACGACCACCCTGTTATACGACAAAGGCCCTCGTAAAGTGTCGCCCTTTTTTGTGCCTGGCTCGATCATCAACATGATTGCCGGCAACTTGGCCATCAAATATGGCTTCCAAGGGCCAAATATTGCCATTACCACAGCCTGCACGACATCGACTCACTGCATTGGGTTTGGGGCTCGCATGATTGCCTATGGCGATGCCGATGTTGTGATTGCCGGAGGCGCTGAGAAGGCTTCGACACCGTTAGGGATCGCCGGATTCTCTGCGGCGCGAGCGGTGTCGACGCGCAATGTCGACCCAACCAAAGCATCTCGCCCTTGGGATGCCGACCGAGATGGGTTTGTGTTAGCCGATGGGGCCGCCACCATGGTTCTTGAAGCCTACGATACAGCCATTGCTCGCGGTGCCCCAATTTTGGCTGAGTTGGTAGGGTTTGGGATGAGCGACGATGCGCATCACATGACTGCGCCAGCCGAAGACGGTCGTGGCGCCAAAGCAGCGATGGCCAATGCGCTAAAAGATGCAGGTTTGTCTGCGGATCAAATCGATTATGTGAACGCGCATGGCACCTCCACACCGCTTGGTGATGTGGCCGAATCACAGGCTATTGAGTCACTAATGGGTGCGCATGCGAATCAAGTGGCTGTGAGCTCGACGAAATCGATGACTGGGCACGCCCTGGGTGCGGCCGGCGCGCTCGAAGCGTGTTTCTCCGTATTGGCGCTTCGGGATCAAGTGTTACCGCCAACGATCAACCTGGATCAAGTGAGCGAAGGGTGTCGCCTCGATTATGTCCCCAACGCGGCACGTGATGCCAAATTGGATGTGAGTTTGTCAAACAGCTTTGGCTTCGGTGGCACCAACGGCACGTTGATCTTTAAGCGGATTTGATCATGCAGAAGTGGGTCCCACTTGGAGTCGCGATCGCAATGATTGTGGCGCTAGTCGGGGCCCGCGGTTGGTTGTCTGAGATGCAGCGCGTCCCGCTTGCCGTGACAACCATCGAGGTCGAGCCCGGTCAGACTGGTCACTCGGTGGCTCTCTCCTTAGCGCCCTCGTTGTCACGATTTGATCGTGTGCTCTTGTTTCGCCTGTTTCCAGCCCTGGCAAACGTCAAAGCCGGTCAATATGCGTTTGCATCGAATCTTTCGTTCGTTGATGCGCTTAGAGCGATCAGTGAAGGCGATTCGGTGATTCATCGATTTACCATCCCAGAAGGCCTGACTGTGGCCGAGATCGTTAGTCGTCTGAAAACGACGGAAGGGGTGTCGGCGTCTAACTGGGCGCCAGACGATTTGCTGGCACTCTTAGATCCGCCATTTCAACACCCCGAGGGAGCGTTCTTGGCGGAGACTTACTTATGGAAATCGGAGCGCGGGCCTGCGGAGATTTTGAGCCTCGCGCATCGGGCATTACAGGATGCGCTAGAAGCAGCTTGGGCCGCGCGCAGCGAAGCCGTCGATGCGGTCTTGTCCTCACCTTATGAGTTGCTCATTTTGGCTTCGATTGTGGAAAAAGAGACTGCGCTGGCCATTGAAAGACCGCGTGTGGCAGGGGTCTTTATTGAACGGTTACGTAGAGGCATGCGGTTGCAAACCGACCCGACGGTCATTTATGGACTCGGTGATCGATTTGATGGCAACCTCACTCGGGCGCACTTGAGAGAGTTGACTCCTTACAATACCTATCGAATTGATGGGTTGCCGCCGACGCCCATTGCGGTCGTGGGTCCGCAGGCGCTTCTCGCGGTGTCGCGGCCCGAGATAACGGGTGAATTGTACTTCGTGGCAGACGGCAAGGGCGGTCATGTCTTTGCGCGGACCTTGGAGGAGCACAATGACAACGTACGTAAATATCAACTGAAACGGTGAGTGACGTGGCAGGTAAGTTCATAACCCTGGAAGGCATCGAGGGTGCGGGTAAAAGTACACAAAAGCGTGCCCTAGTTGAATATTTAAAGAGTCGCGGTTTGACGGTGATCGAGACACGCGAGCCCGGCGGCACCCCGTATGCAGAGGCCATTCGGGAATTGTTATTGGAACACCCTGCTGAGCCGGTTTCGGCACAGACCGAACTTTTGTTGATGTTCGCAGCCCGAGCACAACACTTAGACGCACTGATTAAACCGAGTTTGGACGCTGGATCTTGGGTAGTGTGTGACCGTTTTACAGATGCCACCTTTGCCTATCAGGGCGGTGGCCGGCAATTGCCTTCAGAATGGATTGAGACACTGGAAACGCTGGTGCAAGGCCCGCTTCGTCCGGATTTGACGCTGCTATTTGACGTGCCGACTGCAGTGGGTCTGCAACGAGCCGGCAAGCGAGGTACGCTTGACCGCATCGAGTCAGAAGATCTCGCTTTTTTCGATCGTGTTCGTGCTGAATATCTCCGTCGTGCCGAACTGAATGGAGAACGTACCCGCATTGTGGATGCGTCCCAACCAGAGGCTCAGGTAGCGGCCGATATGATCCGCGCGGTGGACCTATGGAGCGCCTCATGAATTTGCCTTGGTTGACCGATGCGTTCCAGGCAGTCGAGTCATTGTGGCCCACTCGGCCGCATGCGCTGTGTCTGGTTCACCCCGCTGGGGTGCCTATTGATCCACTGAGGGAGGCGATGACCGCAGCTTGGGTCTGCACCAGGCAACAGTTTCCAGCCTGCGGTCAATGTGCAAGCTGCTTACAGGGTCAAAACGGGGCGCACCCTGACGTGTTCAGTTTGGTTCCAGAGGGTGCAGCCGGCATGATCCCGGTTGATTCAGTGCGCCATGCGATCTCGGTCTCTCAATCCACTCCCTCGGTGGCGCCTGCCCGCGTGATTCAGGTGCGACCCGCCAATGCCCTGAATACGGCCTCTGCCAATGCCTTGTTGAAATGGGTTGAAGAGC
>CAJXXD010000181.1 GCA_913062835.1 uncultured Gammaproteobacteria bacterium | reverse complement strand
TCTGCCTTGACTTGGAACATACTTCGGTCGGCCTGTGCCACCCAATCGAGTAACGCCCGGTCATCTGAGACAACCACGTGGCCTACACTTAAATACACGGGACTGGGCACCTCCTGAAATCGATGCGCTTGATGCAAGGACATCCTTAACCGTCCGGCCGCCGCCTCAATGGTCAGTGAGTCGTCCTCCAGAAAGAGGACAAAAGCATCCCCCGCCCATCGGCTTATTTGGTCAGTCGCATGACAACGACCCGGACAAAACTGACGGGTCGAACGTGATAACAAGCGGGCCACTGAGCATAGCGCATGGTCACCCACCGCATGCCCGTATCGATCGTTGATCTCTTTGAAACGATCAATGTCTATAAATAACAGACAGCCTCGGCGTGAGGATCGCTCAAATCGATCAGTCAGTCCGCGTCGATTTAATAAGCCTGTGAGAGGATCGGTGTAAGCAAGATCCATCATTTCTCGGGCACGGGCCTCCAAGACACTGACCGAGGTTTGCACCTGCTGAATCAATTGAGGCAGTTCTGCATCTGCGCGCGACCACTCGGAATCCACCGGGGTCTGATGCAGGAGCACCGTCGATGGCGACGACTTCGATCTGCACTGTCTCATCACACCCCAACAAAATAGACCGATCACGAAAAGCCACACCGCGAATACGGTAAGCCCTGAAATATCCGATGTCGTTTCAATCCCAAGCCCAGTCCCTGCAACGCTGCGAAACGGCATGCCAATCCAGATTAAGCTCAGACCAAACCGGTCAACCCACCCGTTCAACTCGAAAACTCGTGTCACCTGAAATCCTTTTCATACACCCTCCGGCTCTGACTACCCTAGGTGGCCTATATGACATTTGGCTCAGCAAATCAGTGCAAATTTGCACCGCACCCTCAACTGTTTTGCACGGAAGACTCGTTTTCAAATGAAGATGTCCTACACTAACGCGATGGAAGATATCTGGGGTATGGCCTACGCCATCGTCGTCTGCGCGTTAGGTGGCATGACCGGGCAAACGGTGTTTGGGTTTTATAAACCAAGGCTCGGGCTGATTTGGGCCGGGCTCGTTGCCGCCATGTCTGGATTCTTAGTGATGGTTGCCTTGGCCTTGCTCACTCAATGGATCTTTGGATACCCGGCCATTGCGCCGTCGCCCGCTCCCTATTGAAACGAGCAGCAAGCCTCACCACATGGATTAAAAAAACTAATTAAGAGACTCTGACATGACATCCAACAAATCTGCACTTTTTGTACTGACCTCTCACCGTGAACTTGGCAACACCGGCCGTGGCACCGGATTCTACTACGACGAAATGGCAGCACCCTACTGGACCCTTAAAGATCTTGGCTGGGACATCACCTTGGCTTCGATTGCGGGCGGCCAGGGCCATGCGGATCCCAAAACATTGGTAGAGCCTGATCAGCGCCCGCCCGCCGTGGCACGCTTTATGGATGATTCCGAGTCGATGGCCGCATTAAGTCAGACCCTCAAGGCCGATACAGTCGATCCTGAGGCGTACGGCTGTGTATTCCTTCCAGGCGGTCATGGCACGATGTGGGACTTTGACAGTGCCCTCGTCGGTGAGATTGTAAGCGCAGCCTGGGCCAACGGGGCCGTGGTAGGCGCCGTCTGTCATGGTCCCGCAGGCCTTCTCCAAGCCAAAGCGGAAGATGGCCAACCCTTGGTTGCTGGGCGTCGCGTCAACAGCTTTACCAATAAGGAAACCGAACAGATTGAGTTAGTTGGGGTTGAGCCCTTCTTATTGGAGACACGCCTCCGGGCATTGGGCGGTTTGTTTGAGTGCAGTGACAACTTCACCTCACATGCGGTCGCCGATGGACGCTTGATCACCGGACAAAACCCGCAGTCCACGGAAGCCGTCTGTCGTTTGCTCGCCGAGGCCCTAGGTACCCGCTGAGATGAACGCCACGATTTGGCATAACCCCAACTGCAGCAAGTCCCGAGATGCGCTGCGATTCTTATCCGATGCAGGTCATGACATCACGGTCGTGCTATACCAAGATACTGGGCTGACGATCGAGGCACTCGAGCGCTTGATGGACGGCGCAGGCATTTCGGCCTCGACCCTGTTGCGCCCGGATGCACAGAAAGGGCTTGAAGGGGCCGATACCGCTGAGGTTCTTGCGCACTTAATCGCACACCCTGAATCATTGGAGCGGCCTTTTGTGCAAACCGAACGCGGCATCCGCCTCGCACGACCAATTGAAGCCCTTGTCGACATTGTAGACCCCCTGCCTCCTTCGCCCTGGATGACTGAGAAGGGAGAATTGGTGCTCTAACTCACGGGTGGCAGCGCAATCACCAACTCCTGCCCGGGTAAGCCTGCCAACGAACGGATTGTTTGCAGGCAGTCATCCACTGCCTCTGACATTTCCTCTGTGGTTAAGTTCATCAGGTCGGTAGCGGTCTGAAACGCTTCTTCGCCCTCTCCACCTTGAACCTCAGACTCAAACTGTAAATGCCAGCCGTAATCCACAACCTGTTCCGCATCATCGAAACGGATCTCTAAGCAAAGAACGAACACCACATACAAGGAATCGCTCGGCTCAAACACGGTCAATACGCCGATTTCATCCCCATCGTCCTCGAACGTGCTATTGCATAGAAAAATTTCGAATTGCCGGCCCGACTCGTCGTTTGGGATCACCCAAAACCCACATTCAAGCCGCTCCGCTAAGGCCTCCATGTAAGCAATGGGCGCGATATCCTTGGAGAAATCCAAGGTGTCTGTGACATAGGCGTGTTGCATAAGAGGACTCCCTTCCGAAAACCCCGCCACAGTAGCAGAGACGCGTGACAAAAAAACGTCATTAACACTTGGAGTTGAGGTTTTTCCCGTTTCGCCCCACCTAATCAAAAAAGAAGGAGGATTCATGCTCACTGCCCTTATTGCGGCCGCCTGGGTTGGGGCCATGGTGCTGTTTGTCGTCACCGTCTCACCCACCGTATTTGCCGTCCTTTCAATGGCCGACGCCAGTCGGTTTTTACGCGCATATTTCCCGCGGTTGTTCCGAATTGAAATCGCGGTGGGTCTCCTATTGGCTTTATCGGCCACGATGTCAGCCAACTCACTCTTTATCGGATTTGGAGTACTCATTGCCCTGATGGCCGCCGTCAATTTGTGGGTACTCACCGATCGCATTAACGCCATTGCAGATGCGTTAGCGGAATCGCCCAACGACACCCATATCAAAAAGCGATTCGCTTGGGCGCACGGTGCATCGGC
>CAJXXD010000180.1 GCA_913062835.1 uncultured Gammaproteobacteria bacterium | reverse complement strand
GCCGATCAGCCCGACCTTGTGGCCCTCGGGGATGGTAGCCGAGGCGCCTTCGAAGAGCGGCCGACCCTCGACCGAATAGTTGATATCCGCGATCCTGAGCATGGACCACCGCTTGCCGCATGGCGCCGCGCGCGTCAATCGCGGCCGCTTTGGCTTTTCAAGCCGCGCGGCCCGTGCTAGCAGGCGCGCGCAAACGGGCGGGCAGGGGCCGGCCCGATCAGACAGATAGGCACCGACATGGCGATCGAACGCACCCTTTCCATCATCAAGCCTGACGCCGTAGCCAAGAATGTCATTGGCCAGATTGAGAGCCGTTTCGAGAACGCGGGTTTGAATATTGTGGCGATGAAGATGCTGCACCTCTCTGATGAGATGGCAGGCGGGTTCTACGCGGAGCACAAAGAGCGTCCTTTCTTTGCTGACTTGGTATCTTTTATGACCTCCGGTCCGGTTGTTGTTCAGGTTCTTGAAGGCGAAAACGCGATAGCGAAAAACCGAGAGTTGATGGGTGCAACCAATCCAAAAGAAGCGGACGCGGGAACCATCCGTGCTGACTTCGCAGAGAGCATTGATGCCAATGCGGTGCATGGCTCTGATAGCGCGACCAGCGCTGCACGTGAGATCGCCTACTTCTTCACAGATGCTGAGATTGTCTCTCGGTGAGTGACGTTTCGCCGGTGACGCCAGTCAATCTGCTGGGGCTTTCTTTGCCCAAGCTAGAGGCGTTTTTTGAATCCATCGGCGAAAAGAAATTTCGGGCCGCCCAGGTGGTGAAGTGGATTCACCAGCAGGGCGTGACCGATATCGATGCCATGACCAACTTAGCAAAGCCTTTGCGTGAAAAACTAAAGGCAATAGCGGAAGTGCGTCCACCGATCATTACCTTCCAGGGAGATTCGGAAGACGGAACCCGCAAATGGCTTATGCAGGTCGATGGTGGTTCAAGCATTGAGACGGTATTTATTCCAGAGGGCGATCGAGGCACTCTCTGTGTGTCGTCCCAGGTGGGATGCTCCCTCGATTGCTCGTTTTGTGCGACCGGTAAACAGGGATTTAATAAAAATCTCACCGCAGCTGAAATTATCGGTCAGGTATTTTTGGCCGCTAAATCATTTGGTCTGCCGATCAAGGAAAGCCAAAAACGAGCGGTCACCAACGTGGTCATGATGGGTATGGGCGAGCCGCTACTGAACTTTGAGCCGGTGCTCGATGCCATGTCACTGATGATGGAAGATCAAGCCTATGGTTTGTCAAAACGGCGAGTGACGCTGTCAACGTCGGGCGTGGTGCCGGCGCTGGATCGACTGGGTGAGGCGACTGATGTGGCTTTGGCTGTTTCTCTGCACGCACCTAATGATGCGCTGCGTAATGAATTGGTTCCCATTAACCGGAAATATCCGCTGGCGCAGTTGCTAGACAGTATCCGTCGGTATCTAGATCGATTGGGCGAGCGTCGGGCGGTTACATTTGAATACACCATGCTGAAGGGAATTAACGACTCGGACGAACAAGCCCGAGAGTTGTCTCGTTTGGCAAAAACGGTGCGCTGTAAGATCAATTTGATTCCGTTTAACCCCTTCCCGGGCACCCAGTATGAGGTCAGTTCGCGTAACCGCATTTATGCGTTTCAGCGAATCTTGTTAAACGACGGTCATGTGGTCACAGTCCGTAAGACGCGGGGTGACGATATTGATGCGGCCTGTGGGCAATTAGCGGGGCAGGTAGCGGATAAAACCAAGCGCTCATCTCGATACATTCAGCTTCGAGACGTAACAAGTCCAGTCCCTCACTAAGGGGTGACGAGGGATGCGTATTTACCCTCTGTTTTTTCTCTTACTGCTTCTGACGATGTCGGGCTGTCAATCGATGGCAAGAGACCGATCGCAATCTGTGGCCATCGATGCGTTACTCCAGTTGTCTTGGGCCCATTTACACGCCGGGCGACATCAGGCGGCCTTACCCTTACTGGACCATGCAGAGCAATTGGCGCCTTGGGATGTGCGCGTGCGAACAGCCAGAGCGGAGTGGTATCGACAGCGGGGCGATTTGGATGAGGCTGTGGCGATGTATCGAGCATACTGGCCTGAGGATGCCGCCATGGCTTTGGCGTTTGGCCAGTGGTTGGCTGACCAAAGCAGTGATCAAGACCTTGAGTTAGCGGTCCGGGTGTTGAGTCGTGCTGTGGACCAGACGGGGTATTCTGGACAAGCCGAGGCCTTGCTTTGGCGAGGACGTGTGAATCGTCGCCTCGGTCATTGGAAGATGGCGACTGAGGACTTAAAGCGCGCACTCGCGCTCGACCCGTGGGCAGAGCAGTCAGCGAGCGAGTTGATGGCTGTGTATCTAGATCAGGGCCACTCCGATCAGGCACATGCGCTTCTGAGTGAGTGGCAAACAGAGAGGCCGGATGATCCCGCCATTCTCCAAATGAGATTGGCTTGGGCGGCCTACCTCGAGCGCATGCGCCGTATTAATCCTCGGTTTGGTAGCTGAATCAACTCATGTATAGTTCGGGGACACAGCCAGAGGCCCCGTGATGTCCAGTAAATCAGAGCAGCAAACCCTGGAAGCCATTGAGTTACCCGGCGCATTATTAAAAGCCGCGCGAGAGGCCAGAGGGCTCAGTGTGGAGCAGATGGCCGAGCGCTCGCATCTCACCAAGAGTGTGATTCGCGGAATTGAAAACGACGAATACGAAGGTCTGGCGAGTTTAGGCTTCGTTCGCGGTTACTTAAAACTGTATGCGAAAAAGCTCGAAGTGGACGAGGATTCAGTGCTCGGTCCGTTCGATCAGTGGCACGCGCTGCAGGTGCCGGAAGAAGAAAAGCCGGTTGATTACGGGTTGCGTGAACATGCAGAGGCTTTGGGTCCAAAGCGCGGACGTTGGGTGTTCATCATGCTGTTGCTCGTATTCGGTGCATCCTTGGCCTTTGGTGTGTTTTGGGCGGTCCGTGCACTCGATCGCGAGTCAATGTCCGAGTGGTTGACGATGCCTGCGGAAACAACGGTCACCGAGTCTGTTGCCGCCGAGCCCGAGCCGTTGCCTTCAAACCCAAGCGGACAATCGCTGCCGCTCTCTTCACCTGAGCCTGTGGAACCGGCTGAGGTGGATGTGCCCGATCTTGCCGATGACTCAACCCCGAAGGCTTCGACCGCTGACATTGTGTCTCAAGCTGAGGGTGAAGCCGAGCAAAGCATAGCCCCTGTGGCTGTTCAAGCTGAGTCCGGTATGGAGGTCACAGAAAATGAGGCGGCGG
>CAJXXD010000179.1 GCA_913062835.1 uncultured Gammaproteobacteria bacterium | reverse complement strand
GTCGGGGCAGCTGGATTCGAACCAACGACCCTCTGCTCCCAAAGCAGATGCGCTACCAGACTGCGCTATACCCCGACTGGCCTGACTGAGCACTGGGTGCTCAACAGTGGGCGCAGAGTATAGTCAGGGTGTTCGAGTCACGCAAGCGTATTTCGGTGGTGTCGAGTGAGGCCGAGCCAGTTACCCAGCAGTACGAGTGCGACAGCGAGGGCTGTCCAGTGATCCAGTACGGCGTTTTCGAATAACACACTGAGCCCCATTGCCACGACCGGGAAGGCGACCGTAGCATAGGCCACGCGCCCAGGCCCCACACGACCCAGCAGCGTTAAATAAGCAGCAAAGCCCGCCACGGAGCCAAGCAAAACCAGGTACAAGAAACTGCCGACGTAAAGCCAGGTAAAGTCAAATTCCCAAGGAATTCCGGCCAGACGTGCGCCAATGAGCACCATGATGGATCCATACAGCATGCCAAAGCCGGTGGTGGGCCACAGTGAATAGCCCGCGCCCTGGGTCTTGGCCGAGATCAGGTTTCCGGCACTGGCACAGAGCGTCGCGCAGACACAGAGACTGAGAGCTACAACGGTTTGATCCGTCCAAGCAAGGGCTTCGATCTCACTTAAAAATAAAAGTGCTAAGCCTGTAATGGCGATTCCACCTCCGGTCAGAACGGAGGCTTCAAGTGGCTTGCCCAAGACCCAGTGAGCTCCCAGGGCATTCCAAAACACCATGGTAGAGAAGATAACGCTGATTAAGCCTGTGGTGAGTGTCAGGCTTGCGGTGTAGAACAGGCAATAATTAATCCCAAATAACGTCAGGCCTTGCAAAAGCGCCAAACCATGCACAGTAAGCGGCAGTCGCATTGGAATGCCTCGTACTGTGCAGATAGCGAGTAAAATGCTGCCGGCTGCGAGAAAACGCCAGCCGACCGAAACCACCGGGTGAACGGTACCCAGTTGCCCCAGAATCACGTACCAGGTGGTGCCCCAGATGAGCACCGTACTGGCGAACAAGGTCGGATTGTTCAGGGTCATCGACGATGCCAGCGGGTTCCCTCGGCACTGTCTTCAATGACAATGCCGGCTAGATCGAGTTGGTCGCGGATTTCGTCGGCTTTTTTGAAGTCGCGTTGTGCACGGGCATTGGCACGTGCCTGTAATAGTTCATCGACATCTGTGTCGGTTAACGTGCTTTGACTTGCTTTGAGTTGCTGGCTTTCTTTGACGTATGCCGCATAAGGCGTGGCAAAGAGTCCTAGGATGACACCCAAGCGCCGGGCGTTTGCTAGGTCGGCTGCACTGCCTCGATTGATCAAGTCAAATAATAGTGCAATGGCCCTAGGGGTGTTGAAGTCGTCGTCCATGACCGCTGTAAACTCAGCTTCGCTGGTTTGATCTACCGGCCCTTCCGCGCCATCCACAGCCTGTAAAAGCCGAGTGTAAGCGGTCTCTGCTTGATCCAAGGCCGAATCAGAATAAGCAATGGCGCTGCGATAGTGGCTTTGCAGTAAGAAGAAGCGAATCACATCCGGATGATGCGTTCTAAATAAATCGCTCAAGGTGACAAAATTACCCAACGATTTAGACATCTTTTCATCGTCGACTCGCACAGCGCCTGCGTGCATCCAATACCGAGCATATTGACAGCCGGTTGCTGCCTCGGATTGTGCGATTTCGTTTTCGTGATGAGGGAATTTCAAATCCGGCCCGCCACCGTGGATATCGAAAGTTTGACCCAATGCATTCATGCTCATCGCTGAACATTCGATATGCCAACCTGGGCGGCCTTCCCCGTACGGACTGGGCCAGGAGGCTTCCCCCTCTTTGGCCCGCTTCCAGAGCACGAAGTCGGCCGGATGTTCCTTATCTTCGGCCACCGCCACACGCGCGCCTGCCTCCATTTCGTCAAGTTTTCGATTATTCAACTTGCCGTAGTCTGGAAAGGCCGATACCCGGAAATACACATCACCGGACGTCCCCTGATAGGCCGCTCCGCGCTGGATGAGTGTGTCAATCAGTGCAAGCATCGACTCGACTGTGTCGGTCGCCTTGGGTTCTTGATTCGGAGGTAGGCAGCCGAGCGCGGCTTCATCGGCATGCATGGCGTCGATCATTTCTTGGGTCAGCTCGGTGAATGGGATGCCCCGTTCAGCCGATCTCAGAAAAATCTTGTCGTCCACATCGGTGATATTTCGAACGTAGGTAACCTCATAGCCTTGGTGCCGCAGATACCGTACGATCGCATCAAATGCCACCATGACTCGACCGTGGCCGAGATGGCATCGGTCATAAACGGTCATGCCGCACACATACATTCCGATTTTTCCGGCCTCAAGCGGTGTGAACTCGCGCTTTGCGCGCGCCATGGTGTCAAAGATCTGTAAGGTCACTCGCCCTTCCTTGTTCGTAAATCGGTATAGTGGTGGTCTTAAATTTTAAGGAGAAAACCCGTGATTATATTCGAAACCACCCTCGGCAACATTACCATCGAGCTGTTTGAGACCGACGCTCCTGAAACCACTGCGAATTTCAAATCTTACGTGGAAGAAGGATTTTATGACGGGACAATTTTCCATCGCGTGATCGATGGCTTTATGATCCAAGGCGGCGGCTTTGAGCCGGGTATGATCCAAAAGAACACCAAGGCGCCTATTAAAAACGAGGCAGCCAACGGGTTGGCAAACAATCGCGGCACTCTCGCAATGGCCCGTACCATGGACCCACACTCGGCAACCGCACAATTTTTCATCAACGTAGCCAACAACGACTTCCTGAATTTCCGCTCTGAAACCCCGGATGGCTTTGGCTACTGCGTATTCGGCCGGGTGCTCGATGGCATGGATACAGTTGACGCTATCCGCGCGGTTCAGACAACCAACCGTGCAGGTCACTCAGACGTCCCTGCCGACGATGTCATCATCACCAAAGCGACTGTTGCTTGATTGATACCTTAGTCGTTTCGGATCTGCACCTCGATCCATCAGAGCCGCATCGGTATGAGGCGGCTCTGAGTGCCATTGCTCAGTGTTCAGTAGACCGTCTGGTATTGGCTGGTGATATTTTTGAAGCTTGGGTGGGTGATGACGGCGCTGAGGCAGTCGATCTGGATTTCCTGACGGTGCATGGCGACCCGCATGTGGTGCGCGCCGCGCGCGAGGGGGCGGCGGGCAGTCAGACCAAGATCTTGGCTGTAACGATCCTGACCTCGTTGGACCGGGCAGACCTAGATGCCGGGCTGATCAAGCCGGGCGATATTCCCGATTTGGTGACCGAACGCGCGG
>CAJXXD010000178.1 GCA_913062835.1 uncultured Gammaproteobacteria bacterium | reverse complement strand
CTCCTTGTACGGCCTCGGAGGTTTGTGGGGCTGCCTGCGATGTAAGACCACGGTCCATCCGTGGAGCCCAAAAGACACTCGGGTCCTAGTCACCAATGGGGTCTTTGCTTGGTCGCGGAACCCCATGTATGTCGCCTTACTTGGTGTTCTATTGCCATGGCTCTGCTCCCCGGTGCATCCGCTGAGCCCGATTTGGTTCCTAGCTGCCTATCTATGGCTCAACCAATTTCAGGTGATTCCAGAAGAGCGGATCTTAGCGGATAAGTTTGGCGACAGTTTTCGTGCGTATCAGGCGAGAGTCAGACGCTGGTTGTAAGTTTTTCGCACAGATCGACCAATTTCACCGAGTTGTCATCACTTCGTCGTTGACTTTGGCTGAGAACCTGCGACCCTGACCGTGTCCGAGTGCTTAGCATGTGTCCGCGTCATAGCAACACTGACTGGCATATCAAGTTAAAAGTGCAGACTGTCGGGCATCTGCACAGTTGCTGAGGAATACGCATGCAGACTGGTAAAGTAAAATGGTTTAACGAAACCAAAGGGTTTGGCTTCATTGTCCCTGACGAAGGCGGTGATGATGCATTTGTTCACATTTCAGCCGTTAAAGAGAACGGTCTGGATCGTCTCGAAGACAATCAGCGGGTTGAATTCGAACTGTCAGCTGGCCGGAATGGCAAAGTGGCAGTGAGCAAGCTGAACCTGATCGACTGATCGCACCCGATCAGCCGCATACAAAAACGGGCACTTAGGTGCCCGTTTTTGCGTATAGGGGTTCTGGGATAGCGTCAGACTGGCACAGACCCTCTAGGATTCGCGTTTCTCCAACCGACGGCAGCCAGATGGCATCGTCCCGATAGCCGGCTTTTTGAGCTGCTTTAACAAAGCGTTTGCAAGGCTCGAAGGCCGCCTCTTCAGATAACTCAATGGTGCCCCAATGCATACCGAGAATTTGCTTCGCTTGGATTGCGAGGCCCATTTCAACCGCCTCTTCAGGGGAGGCATGCACGGAGCGAAGCAGTTTCCTAGGCGCATAGGCACCGATACCCAATAAGGCTAAGTCGATAGGCCCATATCGATGGCCGGTTTGGCGGAACACGGGCCCCATCGCGGAGTCGCCGCCGAAATAAATCTTGAATCCGTTCAGTTCGAACAGATAGGCAGCCCAAAGTGACCGGTTGGCATCGAACAAGCCGCGCCGAGAGTGGTGAATCGCAGGTAATGCAGTGACTTGGACATCTCCTGCTTGGGTGCTGTGATGCCAGCCTAGCTCAGTGACGTCTTTGAAACCCCGTTTCTTAAACCAGGGCAACAGACCGGTTGGACAGATGACTTGGACCGTCGCCTTATTAGGCAAGTGCTTTAGGGTGTGCCAGCAGAGATGGTCATAATGGTTGTGTGATATGACCAGCGTATCAATGGGTCCCAAGTCTTGGATGCCGAGCGGGGCTGGGATAAACCGACGCGGCCCAGCAAACGAAAAGGGGCTGGCCCGCTCGGCTAAAAATGGGTCAAGTACAATGCGTCGTCCACCCAGTGTCAGGGCAAAGGCAGCGTGACCAAGCCATGTGATTGCATGCGGACCGGAGGTGTCTAGCTGCAGTTGAGCGAGTTCAGGGCTCAAGGCATGTTCCGTGGGCCAGTCTTTGGGCATGGGCCGAAATGCTTGACGCGCAATATATCCCACCAAGTCTCGGACGGAGCCGGTCGACTTCGGGCTACCTGGGGGATTGTGAAAGCGACGTGTTTTGTCGGTGATGGCTGTGGAAACAATAGACGGTGAATCAAGCGTGACGGTTTCGATAGACACCTTTTAACCTCCCGGTTTTTTTCGAGTCTATCGCGGCAATGTGACGGAATTATTGGTGATCTTTTTTCATCAAAATGTCACTGAAATGTCATGTGTGGCTGACCCATGTTAGATGGTCGTTGACTGCATCGGTCTCACCTTTGAATCGATAACTGCATAAAAACCCGTCCTCGAGTGCGACGCTGTAATCCAAGCAAAGGGCCCTTGGATGGGTCACTCGAGGCTGGCCCCGCATCCAGTAATGCCCAAAGAAACAGAGGGTCTCTGCATAGTCAGGAGCTGTTTCCTGCAAAGGGATGTCTGGAATTCGATCGCGTTGGCTGTCATCGATGACGGCCGCATCTCGATACGTTGTTTGCGCCGGACTCCACCAGTTGACGCGTATTTTTCGGCGCCGTGTTCCGTAGTAATCCACAAAGCTGGCCTCGCCAGGTAATCGGGTCTCGAGTCCGTTGAGTAGCACTTCACGCGCCTCCCATGCGAGGGAGCCAGGTATGCCGCTGTCAGTGAAAAAAGTGGAGTCTTTGGGGGCATGGTGGCCTGTCAGCCAGGGGGCTAAAGCAGCCTGCGAAGGGGCATGCCAGCATGCATGAACAGCGCGGAAGGCGGACGCCTCGGCCCATAGTGGGAGTGTTTTAAACCAATCAAGGGCCTGCAAGTACCCGGCCTGATCATTGGCATATGCGTCTAAGAAAGCTTCATGCTGTCGAATGTGATTATCTGTATGGCTGCGTACGAATTGGCCCGGTGCATCGTCTCGTTCGGTGACAAACCCCACAGCGTTGAATTCGTGATTGCCCATCAAGCATTGTGCTAATCCGCTTTCACAGAGTTCATGCGCGCTTTCAACGGTTTCACGCTGTGCTGGGCCACGATCAATCAGATCACCTAAAAACAGAATGCGAGCGCTTGGGTGATGCCATCGTCGGTCTTTTTTACGATAGCCCAGTTGATCCAAGAGCCGTGTCAGTGCGTCGGCATGGCCGTGGATGTCTCCGATCAGATCCAAGGCGTAAGCGCGATCAGAGAGGTCAAGAGGGGCCCTCATGCGGAGAGCATGCCGCCATAGTAGGCGCCGACGGCCACCAAAATGAACCCGGCGACAAACAAGCCGCCCAGTAGTTTAATGGCATCCAAGCGCGTCGATTGCTTGATAAGTTGGGGCTTAATCATGGCAATGGGCACGCCCACCAACGCCAAAACGCAGATGATGTTGCCTAGTCCATGAATGAGTTCAAACATACCAATTCCTTATTTGTGTTTCGATGGTCGATGCAGGGCACCGATGGCCAGTGCGAGCACGGCCAAGCCGATTAAGATGACTAAACCAAGTTGCCAAGCGGGTCGCGTGGTTAATTCCGGCGGGAGGAGTGAGTTGGCTGCCTGATTCGAGGGGGGCGGCGCCTCAGGCGTGACTTGCGGCGGCACCACGGTGGTGATGGCTTGGGTTGTATTGTTGCCTAGATCCAACTCGGGCATGG
>CAJXXD010000177.1 GCA_913062835.1 uncultured Gammaproteobacteria bacterium | reverse complement strand
TACCAGACCGGAATTTTTTATCAGAACGAGGCGGAAAAGCGGGCTGCCGAATCCTCTAAGCATCAATTAATTGAGTCCGGTGTGTTTGATGCCCCCATCGTCACTGAAATTCTCCCGGCCACGGCGTTTTATCCGGCCGAGGCCTATCATCAGAATTACTACAAAACTCACGCGATTCAATACAACTTCTATCGCCTTCGATCGGGACGAGACACCTTTCTAAAGCAGGCTTGGAAAGGGTACGAAGGGATCTCACTTAAACCGATCGCTAAGCGTTATCCGCCGCAATTTAGTAAGCCCGGTGATCGAGTACTGCGTGAGCGCTTGTCGCCAATGCAATACAAGGTCACTCAGCTCGATGGAACTGAGCCACCCTTCCAAAACCCCTATTGGGATTTAAAAGCAGACGGGATTTATGTGGATGTGGTCAGTGGCGAGCCTTTATTCAGTTCGTTACACAAGTACGACTCAGGGACCGGCTGGCCCTCGTTTTGGAAACCGTTGGAGCGGTCTTTGATTGTGAAGCGTGAAGACAGAAAACTGTGGATGACCCGAGTTGAGGTCCGCTCAAAATTTGCCGATTCCCACTTAGGCCATGTGTTTGCCGACGGCCCAGCGCCGACCGGCCTTCGATATTGCATCAATTCAGCGGCTTTGGAATTTATTCCAGTGAACCAATTGGAAGCCCGTGGATATGGCCAGTATCTGACCGATTTTGAACAGGCGGGTATTTTAATCGAGTGATTGAAAAGGGCCGGCCGCGCCCTATGATGAATACACCATCAAAACAATCAAAAGGACCCCTCACATGCCTGTTACCATTAGCCATCGCGGTACCATGATCGACGTTGAAGGTACTCTGCCTCAGGTCGGTTCAAAAGCGCCTGATTTCGAATTGGTTGCAACCGATCTTTCCACCCTGACATTGGCTGACTTCGCCGGTAAAAACCTGATCTTGAATATCTTTCCATCGATCGATACGCCGACATGCGCACAGAGCACGCGCCGATTTAACGAAGAACTGGCCTCACTTGAGAACACGCACGTGGTGTGTGTGAGTGCGGACTTGCCCTTTGCTCAGGCCCGTTTTTGCGGAGCCGAAGGTCTTGAGCGTGTGCAGACTGGGTCGACCTTTCGTTCGAGCTTTTCAACCGACTACGGGGTCACCATTTTATCAGGCAAGTTGGAAGGTTTAACGAGCCGCGCCGTCGTTGTAGTCGGTGGCGACGGGCTTGTGAAGCACGTTGAGTTGGTGCCAGAGATCGGGCAAGAGCCTGACTATGCGGCCGCATTAGCAGCGCTTTAATCGACCTTCATCAAAGCGGCGAGCCGTTGCCTTGTGTCGGCGGTCGCTGCTTCGGCCTCCTCGGTCAGCGTTTGATACAGCGAGATCAGTTCATAGGCTAAGGGCGTCAGCTCCGAACCGCCGCCCGATTGCCCGCCCGTTTGTGTGGTCAAGACCGGCTCTTTAAGCGAATCGTTTAGTTCCTGAATCAAAAGCCAGGCACGACGATACGACATGCCAATGGACTTAGCCGCTTTGGACAGCGAGTGCTCTGTGGCGATGGCGGTGAGTAAGTCGATCTTGCCCGGCCCTAAAAGCGTGTCTTGATCGTCGATAACCAGTTTGAGTTTGAGGCGTGGATTGTGCATTTCAGTCCCTCGTATGTGCACAGCATACCTCAGTTGGCGGATCGACAGGATGGATCCAGCCGCTCCTCAACTGAGAGGGCATTAAGGCTATCAAAGACCCGGTAAGAGTCCAGTCTCAGCGCGCCGCGGGTTTGTTAATTAACCGCAGAGCTTTGATTGTTCCCCATCCCATGGCGCCGATCATACCGGCTACCACTAAGAGGCTCGGCCAGAGGGTATTGAAGGTTTCGATATCGATGCCAAACATCAGTGTTCTCCTTGTTCCATGCATGACTTTAGCTTGCTTGGCCTGCGTGCATGAGGGGAGAGCCGTTCAGTCCTTGATATGAGTCAGGATGCGCGATCGTCGAGTTCCATGTACCGCTCAAAGGTGGCGTCGAGTTCCTGTTTGAGTGCCTGGTATCGCGCTGTTTCGCGTTCGATGATTTCGGATTCTGCGGCAAAGAATTCCGGCTCAGCCATGGCGATCTCGAGTGCCTGAATCTCGCTTTCAAGCCGCTCAAGTGACTCACCGAGCGCCTGGTATTCGCGTTGTTCATGAAATGCCAATTTCTTTTTCACAGGTGCCGACTCTGTCACTGGTTGGCTGGCCGGTTTGGTCTTGGTCTCGGGCTGTATAACCCCGGGGTCGGGCCGTTGTCGTAGCCAGTCGGTGTAACCTCCGACATATTCCCGAAGTGCGCCGTCTGGATCGAACGACCAAATACTGGTCACTACCGAGTCGATGAAATCCCGATCATGGCTCACCAAGATGAGCGTGCCTTGGTAGTTCAATAGGGTGTCTCTGAGGAGGTCGAGTGTTTCAAGGTCGAGGTCGTTGGTTGGTTCGTCCATGATCAAGAGGTTGGCAGGTCGCAAAAATAACCGTGCCAATAACAGGCGATTGCGTTCACCCCCGGACAGCATGCGTACGGGCCCTCGTGCTCGTTCCGGTGAGAATAAGAAGTCTTGGAGGTAGCCAATGATGTGTTTTTTCCCGCCACCAATCTCCACAAAATCGGAACCATGTTGCAAGTTGTCGATGACGCTTGCGTCGTCATCAAGGGTTTCTCGCAGTTGATCAAAGACGGCGAGTTCGAGATTCGTGCCCAGTCTCACGGACCCCTCTGACGGCTCAAGTTGACCGAGCAAGGTCTTAATTAGGGTACTTTTCCCCGCTCCATTGGGACCAATGACACCGATGCGGTCGCCGCGCATGACCGAAGTGGAAAAGCCGCTAAACAAAGTACGGCCTGCCAGTGTGAGGGAAAGGTCTTTGGCTTCTATCACTAGTCGGCCCGATTTCGACGCATCGGTCAGAGTCAGGTCGGCCGAGCGCTGTCTTTCTCGGCGGGCTGAGCGCTCACGGCGTAACTGTTCCAGTGCACGAACGCGGCCTTCGTTTCGGGTCCGTCGCGCTTTAATGCCCTGGCGAATCCATTCCTCTTCTTTGGCGAGTTTTTTATCAAAGAGAGCAAATTGCTCTTCTTCGGCAGCGAGCTCTTGGTCACGTCGTTCTAAATAGGTCGGATAATCGCAGGCGTAGCTTCGCAATACGCCGCGATCCAGTTCGACAATTCGCGTGGATAACGCTTGAAGGAACCGACGGTCGTGGGTGATGAAGAGCACAGCGCCTTGGAAATTTCGAATTTGTTCTTCGAGCCACTCAATGGCAGGG
>CAJXXD010000176.1 GCA_913062835.1 uncultured Gammaproteobacteria bacterium | reverse complement strand
CCGAACCCGCCGCCATTTTGGCCGAAGCCACCAATCACTCGTTGGTCCTGATGGATGAGGTCGGCCGCGGTACCAGCACCTTTGATGGCCTCGCCTTAGCCTGGGCGTCTGCCGAGCGCCTCGCTGAGTGCGGTGCACTGACACTCTTTGCCACCCACTACTTCGAATTGACCTCACTGTCAGAGTCGCTTGAGTCGGTGTTTAACATCCACTTAACCGCCGAAGTCACCGGAGAGTCGATCGTATTCTTGCATCGCGTGGCCGAAGGGCCCACCTCTCGATCCTATGGCCTGCATGTGGCACGCAAAGCCGGCGTACCCGATGCCGTGATCGGTCGTGCTGCCGGCTATTTGGCAGAACTTGAAGCCGGCCAACAGAGTCTAAAGCCCGCGTCCACACCGCAACCCGACTTGTTTTCCTTGCCACCTGATCCAATGGTAAAAGCACTTGCACAGTTGGATCTAGACGCCTTATCGCCTAGAGAAGCGTGGGCCACCCTCGAACATCTTGCGGAAAAAGCCCGAAACGCCCTTGGCGAGCCCGACTGAAACCCTTAAAATCCGGCGCCTGTTGAGGAGACCCCGATGACCTTTGTCGTAACCGATAACTGCATCCGCTGCAAATACACTGACTGCGTGGAAGTGTGCCCTGTGGACTGTTTTTACGAAGGCCCGAATTTTCTGGTGATTAACCCAGACGAGTGCATCGATTGCGCACTCTGTGAACCGGAGTGTCCGGCCGAGGCCATCCTGTCAGAAGACGAGCTTCGAGACGATCAGAAGGATTTTCTGGAACTGAATCGAGAGCTCTCTGAAGTCTGGCCCAATATCACAGAGAAAAAAGATCCTTTGCCTGACGCTGAAGAGTGGGACGGCGTGGCCAACAAACTCGAGCACCTCGACCGCGGCTAGTCCGCCCCGCCCAGTGACCTTTGGCTACAACAGAGCGGCATCCAAGGGGATGCTGCCCTCGGCCACCAAGCGTCTTAGCCGACTCAAACTGTCCACCTGGATTTGCCGCACTCGCTCGCGTGTCAGCCCCAGTCGCTCACCAATTTGCAATAAGGTCTCACTGTCGCGACCGTCCAACCCGTATCGTCGAATCATTACCTGCCGCTGCATGTCAGGCAAATACTGAAGCCAACGCGCCACATGCATCTTTTGATCCTGCTCGATCACCGTACAGTCGGGCCCTGGCTCGTCGCTCTCTAACAAATCAACTGCCGTCAGACCCTCATCGCCATCGATCGGCTGGTCCAGCGAAATGATCTGGTCTTGCGGATTAAACCACTGCTCCCAGGTCTTTCGGGCATAGCCCGGTTCACCCGCCAAGGCTTCCGCCTCAAACTCTCGACGCGCCGCCCATTGCTCACGCTGTTTATGGATGGGGGTTCTCACCGCCTTGCCTTGATTCATAATCGCCCGCTCAACCGCTTGACGAATCCACCACGCGGCATAGGTGGAAAAACGGTACCCGAGCTCCGGATCAAATTTATCCACAGCGCGCATTAAGCCCAAATTCCCCTCCTCAACCAAATCGGCAAAATCCACACCACGCGCGCGATAGCGACCGGCAATGCTGATCACCAGTTTCAAATTTCGCTGAATGAATTCGGTGCGCGCTGAGACGGAGCCGGCCTGAACTTGTCGGCCCAACATCATTTCCTCATCGGCAGACATCACAGGATAACGAGATAAATGATTGAGATAGGCATGGGTAGAAAGTGAATCGATCATAGGACCTCCTTGGCTGAGATCCTTTTATAAAGACCGTTTTTTCAGGGATCACTTGGACCCTGGGCCAAGTCAGCCTCGAGCTGGCAACACGCCGGTCGGATTGATCGGACTGCCGTCCTTACGAATTTCGAAGTGAAGCTTCACACGGTCCGTTCCAGTCGAGCCCATGTTGGCAATGGTTTGGCCGCGACGCACCACGTCGCCGACTTTCACTAACAGTCGGTCATTGTGACCATACGCACTCAAATACTTACCTTCGTGCGAGAGAATCACAAGATTCCCAAATCCGACCAGTCCATCGCCTGCGTAGACGACGCGACCGGCAGCCGCAGCCTTGACGGGCGCACCGCGATCACCGCCGAGTTGCAAAGAGCGACTGAATCGAGTGCGCTCGGAGAACCCCTCTAACACGGGGCCGTCCACCGGCCATTGCCATCCGGTTAATGCAGGCACAGGTGTTGCAGGCGGCGGCTTTGGAGCCGGTTTAGGCGCTGCCTTTGGGGGCTCTGCCTTCGCCACCGGGGGCGGCGGTTTAACCGGCGTCGGAGTCACTTTGGGCGGAGTCCGAACCGGTTGCGGCGGCCTCGGCACCGGACCCTTCAACTTAATGCGCTGGCCCACTTGTATTTGATCTGAGGGTAATTCATTCCGCGCCCTCAGCGTCTCGGGGTCTTGCTCAAAGCGCCACGCGATTGAAAATAGGGTGTCACCGCGACGGACCACATAAAAAGCGCTTGGATCGCTGGCATCGAGTGCCCCGGTGTCGATGGTCGTGACGTCCGGCTTGACTCGCTCCAGAGGCTTGGCCAAATTGTCAGTGGGCGCGGTATAGGGGGCCGTACAGCCGGCCAACGTCGCGAAGCCTATAAGCACCCAGTGTATTCTCAAGAGACAGCCCCCTTCGATTGATCCTGCGCCCAGGCCAATGCCAACCAAGAACCTACGAAACCCAGTAATCCCAAGCCTACCGGCCAGACAATCAACGAATCAACCGGCATCAAAAGCATTAACCCGCCGTCCGTGGCCGCACCTTGCCAGGGCCACACCCGCACCAAGGCACCGAAAACAATGCCCGTCAAAAGGCACAACACCGCCGCTTCAAAGCGATCGAGCAGCCATTTCAACACATGCGCCATCGACAAAATACCGAGAACACCCCCAAACACGAACAGCCCCAAGACCGTCCATTGAAGCTCACTGACCGCCGTAATCAGCGCCGGGTACAAACCGGTCAACAACAACAAGAAACTGCCGGAAATACCGGGCAATAGCATGGCCGACAAGGCCATTGCACCAGCCAAGGGCCAGACCCAAAGTGCCGGCGTCGTCGCGGTCGGGGTTTGCATGCCAATCCACAGAGCAAGACCCACACCGGCCAAGAACCATGCCCAATGGCGCAGCGCCACTCGATGACGAATATCCAAAATCAAACGAATGCCCATCGCCAACACCAGGCCGAAAAAGAAGCCCCATACTCGCTCTGGCGTTGAATCGAGCCACCCTTTAATCAAAGTCGCCAATCTTAGTACGCTGATCAAAATGCCAAGCAGAAGCGGTACCACAAAGCCGCCATCGAGTGC
>CAJXXD010000175.1 GCA_913062835.1 uncultured Gammaproteobacteria bacterium | reverse complement strand
GAGCACAGCACTCATAATGCTGGGGTCGCAGGTTCAAGTCCCGCCATAGCCACCACTTCCCTTCTCCACGACTTTTTCTGTAGCTCAGTACTCCGTTATCCAGTGCCGCTGTGCATTGGAATCACAACGCCATCTGCATCCCCGATAAACTTTAGTCAAATCTTGTTAGACAACAAATTATTTTTGCCAAGAGCCAACCCTCCTAATTGATGCATAAAATATTGTTTTTATGGCATAAATTTACTCATATGCGCAGATGCTGTATTAATTTAGTGCATTTAGACATTAAAAATTACTTAGTGTACGATAGTTTTACCTTTGTCAGAGGCCTAGATCTATCGCTTCCCCAAGTCCAATCCAGTTTCGAGCTCCCAATGCCCAGGACGGGAGCATCCTGCATGACCTCATTGCCCGGTGTCCGCCTCTAGATACCAACAGTCTGTACTGCAACCTCCTGCAGTGTGATGTGTGGTCTGAAACCTCAATTCTCGCGCTTCATGGCGAAGAGCTTGTGGGCTCAGTCACAGGATTTAGGCACCCAAAACATCCAGACACTCTTTTTGTCTGGCAAGTCGCGGTTGCCCCGAATTACCGAGGCCAGAGTCTCGGTGTGAGAATGTTGAGCGAACTGATCTCGAGGCTTAAGGGGTCGGTAACCTATGTTGAGACAACCATCACACCTGGCAACTTGAGCTCCGAAATCACCTTCGGGAAGGTAGCCCAAGCATTCAGCGCAGCTATGACACCCTCACACAAATACGATTCCCAAAAGCACTTCAGAGGCGACCACGCCTCCGAAACGCTGTGGCGAATCGGTCCGCTTTCATTTAAAGGAGTAATTAACGATGTCGATCTTTGAAGATCTTGAATCAAACGTTCGGAGCTATTCACGCTCTTTTCCTGTCAACTTTGTCCGCGCAAAAGACGCGCGGCTCTACACAGACGACGGACAGCAATACATCGACTTCTTGGCGGGCGCAGGCGCATTAAATTACGGGCACAACCCATCACTGCTTAAAACATGTCTCTTGGATTACATTCAGCTTGATGGCATTACTCATGGACTCGACATGCAAACCAGTGCCAAAGCCGACTTTTTACAGACTCTGCAGTCCCACATCCTTGAGCCAAGAAATCTGGACTATCGCGTGCAGTTCACCGGGCCAACCGGTACGAACGCGGTTGAAGCCGCCATGAAACTGGCGCGAAAAGTCACCGGGCGCGAAACAATCGTTTCGTTCACCAACGGCTTCCACGGAGTCAGCCTCGGTGCGCTCGCCGCCACCGGAAACCAACATCACAGGGGAGCGGCTGGCGTCTCGATGCCGGGTATTGTGCGCATGCCCTATGACGGCTATCTGGGCGACGAAATCGACTCAACCGCTTATCTTGAGAAGATGCTGACGGACCCAAGCAGTGGACTCGACCAACCTGCGGCTGTGCTAGTGGAAACCATCCAAGGTGAAGGTGGTGCGACCACAGCCTCAAACACATGGCTCCAACGATTGGAGGCCATCTGCAAAGCGCATTCAATTCTGCTGATTTTAGATGATATTCAGGCGGGCTGCGGTCGCTCGGGAACCTTCTTCAGTTTCGAAAACGCGGGAATTACGCCCGATATTGTGACGCTCTCAAAGAGCTTAAGTGGGTATGGCCTTCCGCTATCGATCGTTCTATTTAAGCCCGAGCTCGATGAGTGGGAGCCCGGTGAGCACAACGGCACCTTCCGTGGTAACAACCTGGCCTTCACCACCGCAGCCGAATCGTTTCGTCAGTACTGGAGCTCGGATGATTTAACACAAGCCGTTCTGTCTAAAGCGACCTTGGTACAGCGGGAACTGATGTCGCTATGTACAGAATTTCATGACTTTGGGCTAACACACCGTGGACGCGGTCTAATGCAGGGATTGAATTGTGGTACGGGGGAGTTGGCCGGGTCGATCGCGCGAAGCTGCTTTGAAAATGGGCTAATCATTGAGACGAGCGGACCAAATGATGAGGTCCTCAAAGTGTTATGCCCGTTGACCATATCGGAAGCAGATCTTCTAGAAGGCCTGGGAATCTTATCTTCGGCCGTGAAAACCGTATGCAACAGAGCAGAGCCAGAGGATATTGAAACAGACTATTTCGATGGTTTAAGGCTGGTCAGCTAATGATCGTCAGAACGCTTGAAAGCGCCAATCAAAGTGCTCGCCGCGTGGTCTCGCCCGATGGAAACTGGGAAAGTTGCCGCCTGCTGCTAGAAGAAGACGGAATGGGATTTTCATTCCACATCACGACAATTTACGGCGGAAAATCGTGCCGGCTTCACTACACCAATCATCTCGAAAGCGTGTATTGCATGGCCGGAAAAGGCTCAATTAAATCGCTGCTGACCGAGGAAATCTTTCAGATTGAGCCCGGTACCGTCTATGCCTTGGACCAACATGATCCCCACATTTTGACAGCAGAAGAGGACCTCATTCTCGCCTGCGTATTCAATCCACCTGTGGTGGGTAACGAAACCCATCGACCCGATGGATCCTACGGGTTGGACGGAGAAAGCCTCAACCTCGAATGATGATGCATAGGGAGTGCGCCCACAAAGGCAACCTCCCCATATGCCACCAAAATAGCGGTTGCGTCACACCCGCCCATCTCTATACTGCCTCCTCTCGTTAGGTGGCCGAGCGATCGGCATAACAGGGAATTCGGTACGGCCTTGCCCAGTCCGAAGCTGCCCCCGCAACGGTATGTTCAGTCCTGAGTCCTCACGAATACCACTGTCATGTTTGATGGGAAGGTGTGTGTGATTCGGCAAATGGAATTGCCCTGAACAAGCCCGGAGACCTACCTAGCGTGCAACACACTTACAACGTGCGGTGGGCGCGTTAGGAGACAAATATGCTTACCAAAAAACAGCTGGCCTATGCCGGCCTAGCGTGCTTTATATCGTCAGTAGCAATAGCAGAAGACCCAACGCTCGTCATCACGTATAGCGATTTTGAACAATCTCTAACCTCAGTCACAGGCTCTGTTACCGTTCTGAGTAAATCGGATCTTCAGCTGATGGGCACAACTTCTCTAGACAGGATTTTAAACTCAGTTCCTGGGATCACTGTGAGTGCACAAGGCGGCTACGGACAGGTCTCTTCTTTGAGAATTCGCGGTAGCGACACGGGCGATGTACTGGTGTTGATCAATGGGATGCCGATCACAGACACCACTGACATCGATCGAAACGCCAAAACCACACTACTCAACACCTTGGATATTGAACGGATCGAGGTGGTTAAAGGGAACCAAAGCGCTATCTGGGGCTCCCAAGCCATGGGCGGC
>CAJXXD010000174.1 GCA_913062835.1 uncultured Gammaproteobacteria bacterium | reverse complement strand
GAGGCCCTCTTTGGTCTCTAATTTGTTGACACAAACATTATCAAGAAGCCCATTACCTATTGTCCAAGGAAATCTCGAGAGTGAACCATACATGTTGAGTGCCATCATAACTTCAGCAGCATAAAAATAAATTTTGCCTGCGCCCAGCTGGATCGATTGGCTTTCAAATTTTCTAAGCCACGCAATACATGGTCTCGGCTTTGATGGTCTAAAGCACTGGTCGGCTCATCGAGGAGTAAAATGGGTGCGTCTTTGATCAAGGCGCGGGCAATCGCTAAGCGCTGCCGCTGGCCGCCTGATAGTTTATTACCGAAGGGACCCACAGGGGTGTGTATGCCCTCCGGTAATGCGTCAATAAATTCCAAGGCATGGGCTTGCTTGAGGGCGTCCCTTACTTCGTCATCCGTGGCGTCAGGCCGCCCAAATCGGATGTTTTCGGCGATCGTGGCATCGAATAAATTTACCTGTTGTCCGACCAGAGACAGCTGGCGTCGCCGTTTGGCTAACGTCCAGTTCGAGACAGGGTCTTGGTCGATAAAAATCGCACCCTGTTCCGGTTCGATAAAGCCGGCCACCAGCGCAATTAAAGAAGACTTCCCAGAACCGGAGGGTCCAACCAAGGCCACCGTTTCGCCGGCATGCACCTCAAAGCTCACATCAATCAACGCCGGTTGCTCAGCATCTGGATAGGTGAAACCCAACTGCTTGGCTTTGAGAGACACATGACGCAGCGCAGGTTCTGTGGACTCTGTGCGTTGTTTGTCGAGGGGTTGATCGAAAACGGAATAGATCGACTCTGCAGCTGCCAATCCCCGTTGAAGCGTGGCGTTGACGCCAGTTAATCGCCGCACCGGGTCAAATATCATGCCCATCGCCGTGATGTAGGCGACGAACTCACCCGGGCTCAACAGGTCGCGTGCGCTCATTTGGGTGCCGATCAAGATCACGATGCCGATGGTGATGGCGGCCAAGATTTGCACCAAAGGTACGTTCAGCGATTGGATTTTTATCACGCGCATCTGCTCATGGCGAAGGCGTTTATTGATGTCATCGAAACGATCCTGTTGTCGCTCATGGCCGCCAAAAATTTTGATGTCCTTGACCGCCAGTAACGATTCTTCGATCAGTCCAGTCAGGCGGCCGGTCCAGGTTTGCAGCGCTTGATTGGACCGCCGCATTTTGATGCTGGCTTTTTTCACCACATAAGACACCACTGGCGCAGCGACCAATAAGGCTAGTGACATTTCCCATGAGGTGTAAATTAAAAAGGCCAGCAGTCCGATAATCATCAACGTGTCTTTGATGATGACCATCCAGGCTGTGGAGACAGCTTCGCCAACTTGTGCCACATCGTAGGTGATACGGGAAAGCAACCGACCTCCTTCTTCGGCCGCATGATCGGCCATGGGGAGGTCCATTTGCACGGCAAATACCTCAGACCGTATGTCCGCCACCGTGCGATTGGCCACGTATTGACTCGATACGGACGCCACATACTCCGAGATGCCTTTCCCAACGAAGACAGCTACGATCAACAAAGGAATTTGAATCAGTGCATTGGGGTCTTTGTCGATCAAGGATTCATCGATTAAGGGGGCCATCAAGGCTGGAAGCAGTGGTTCCATGGCTGCGGTAGCGATCATAGCCAACATGGCGACTACGGCGACCTTCCAATATGGAAGGGCCTCTCGAATCAAACGCCCGTAGGTAGATAAATCGTTTTTCATTCCCGGCGTAGCACCCAGTCGACCCAGAATGAAGCGAATCCGCGGGGCGTGAACGAGCGCTCCATTGCCTCACGATCGTATTCGGTGTTCACCCATGTCAGAAAGTCGATGGGTTCTTGATCGGGGTGGGCTGCGTGATGGTCCGCTTTAAAGCTCAGATAGCTCTCAAAGAAGTGGTCCAGAATGCCTGTTTTAGCGCTTCTAAAGTGCCCATAGGTCCAATGCAGCTGTTCCTTGGCCTGCTCGATGGGTTGTCCGAGGCGAAAGTGGCAGTACAAGACCGCGAAAATGCCCGCTCGATCGGCGCCTGATTTGCAGTGGGCTAACGCAGGTGTCTCAATATCCTCAATCAAGGTTTTAAGTTCGTTGATTTGTTCGGCGCTTGGCAAGCCTCGGGAATGTACCCGGGTATTGATTAAGGTGATTCCAGCCTCTTCGCAGGCCTTGGCTTCAAGCTGATAGCGGCCTTGGGTTGGGTTGTATCCCCTGAGATTGACGATGGTTTTTAAGCCCAGCATGTGTTTGTATCGACGAATTTGCTGTTCGCTGGGTTGGTTGCTCCGATACAGGGGGCCTGGCAGTTGGAAGCGGTTGGCATACAGCACGCGCAAAAAGCCGTGATCGACCAACCACAAATCCAGTTTCGCTTTGAGCGTTTGCCAAGCATTGAGTGGGGTAGACGGAGGTGCCACTCCCCAACCTTCAATTGACACGGATCATCCTTTTCCTTTTCAACAGCGCGGAGCATACTCAATCTCCAGTGAATCTGCACGAAATGGGACAGGGATTGTTTGCATGAAATCTTTTGGGGCGCCAACGAAACGACTGGCCTGGCCTGCGCGCTGGCATCATCCCGCCTCCTTCTGGAGTCGGACGATGACACCCTTAATTCACTCTTGGATGGTGAAAAATCGTGCTCGGATCGATCACGCAACACCGCACCCTTCTAGAATTCCGTTGATTTGCGTTGGGAATTTAGTGGTCGGAGGGTCCGGCAAATCGCCGGTGGTAGGTAGCCTTGCTACCCTGTTGAAGTCGCAAGGGTATCAGCCGGGCATCGTCAGTCGAGGCTATGGCGGCCTGGCAAAAAACTTGCCCATCGATGTGCGCGCAGAAAGCCGTGCTGAGCGTGTGGGCGATGAACCCCTGATGCTGCATCGGCAAACAGGGTGTCCGGTTGTGGTCTGTAAAGACCGGGCGCGCGCCGTAGATTTTCTCCACCATCACTATCCCATTGACGTGGTGTTGTCTGACGACGGGTTGCAACATGCGCCCTTGTGGCGAGACTTGTCAGTCTGTGTTTTTAATTTCGAGCAAGGGATTGGAAACGGGCTGCCGCTGCCCTTCGGTCCTTTGCGGGAGCCCTTGAGCGCGCTTGAACACATGGATGCCATCGTTGTTAGAGGGACGTCGGATGCAGCGTCGGCATTAAAAGAGATGGGTGTAGAGACAGCCGTTCCTTGTTTTGCTTCAGAAGGCTCACTGGCGTTCGCGTATCGATCCGATCGTCCAGATGTCAAAGTGCCCATCAGCGAGCTGGCAGCACAGGGCACTTGGCATGCAGTCGCCGGTATTGCAGCGCCCGACCGATTTTTTGCGGGTTTGGAGGTGCATGGGCTGAGCATAG
>CAJXXD010000173.1 GCA_913062835.1 uncultured Gammaproteobacteria bacterium | reverse complement strand
ATCCACTGTTTCATCGTGATATGTAATTAAATCGGCTTGGGCATAACCTTCACTATAAATCCTAAAAACGTTTTTAAAACCGGGGGGGGTCATTTTATTTTGGTTGCTCACGGCCAGCCTGGGATTTGCACTCAGTTTCCGAGCGCTAGAGCAAGTCAAAGTCGATCTCGATGCCACCATCGCGCAAAATGCAGAGTTCATAGCGGCCCTCGAGAACGATCAAAAGCACGTGTATGAGCTCAGGCTCCGCTATGATGCGGAGCTGCAAAAAAATGAACGGCTCCTTCGAGATTTCGAGTCCATTCGCACGGCTTCACAGGCCGTGTTAGGCGATCTGGCGCCGCGCTCCTCTTCGTTATTGGCAGACTGGCTTGATCAGCGGCTCACGCAGCGCATCCGGAGTTTGGATGCTGAAAATAGAGGGTTGACTGCTTTGGT
The DNA here is from genome assembly GCA_913062835.1 of uncultured Gammaproteobacteria bacterium. GTDB lineage: Bacteria > Pseudomonadota > Gammaproteobacteria > Pseudomonadales > Litorivicinaceae > HIMB30. The sequence goes on along the minus strand of CAJXXD010000173.1, from coordinate 2,925 downwards.
GACAAACTTGTCGACCTCAGTGGCTGAGATCTCGGGTCAGACTCCTCCTGCCGATCTGACTGAAACACCCGAATGGTTCCGTGAGACGACGGGTCAGCTGACAACCTCATTCCGGCAGCAAACTCAGGCAATGGACGGCTTATATGCGACCCTCTCGGACGCGTTGAGCGCTCAGTATAACTTGATCGAGCGAACGCCTTTGGTTGACCCGGAGTTGTCGGGTGTGGCTTGGAATCCACGGCACGGCGTGGGTGGATTGGAAGAAGGTAGTTTGGAATTCGCCGGGTTTGAAGAGTTTGAGGATCAGGCATCTCGTTTGTTGGCATTGAGCGAGGAGCTCAGTCGTGTGAACGCGCTCTTGGAATGCACGCCACTTGCCTCCCCAGTTGATTACTACAATAAGACCAGTAGCTTCGGGAATCGAAAGGATCCATTCACCAAAAAGAGAGCGTGGCACAACGGCGTTGACTTAGGTGCTTGGCCAGGATCTAAGGTCCGGGCGACCGCCGCCGGTACCGTGAGACATGCAGGCGTCAAAGGCGGTTACGGTCGATTGGTGGTGATTGATCACGGGTGTGGTATACAGACATTGTATGCACACCTTAAATCCATTGCTGTGAAAAAGGGTGATTTGGTGTCCCACAGAGACGTCATAGGAGCGGTGGGTAATACAGGCCGACCCACAGGCCCACATGTGCATTACGAAATCCGGATCCACGACAAGGCGGTGGATCCTTATGAGTTTATCGAGGCAGGACGGTATGTTTTCAAAGCCAAAGAGCAATCCATCGCCAGTAATCAGTGAACCGCGAATCGAGGACGAGGGCCGAATAATGAAACCACAAAACGATGCTTTTGCAGTATTGCCACCCAACCTGGTGGTCGTGGGGAATGTCATCAGTGAAGGCAGTATGCATATCGACGGGACGGTCGAAGGTGATATTCAAGCGGTAGCATTGACCATTGGTGCGACCGGCGTGATTAAAGGCCGCGTCTTTGGGAAAGAAGTCAAAGTGTCCGGTCGAGTCGAAGGCCCCGTGACTGCGGCTGAGTTAATCCTGGAAGAGACCGCAGTGATCAAAGGCGATGTGAACTACCAGTCGGTCTCGGTATCTCGCGGCGCCAAGCTTGAAGGCCATTTTTCTCACAAGGAAAGCGGCGTTGATATCACTGCGCTGAGCCCGCGTGGCAAAAATGCGACACCTACCGCACGTGCTGAAACAGGCGCCGCCCCCAAAGCACCGGATGCGTCCAAGACCGACGACACCAACGGCTAATTAGATTCTTGGCCTAGTACCCCCTGATCCAGCGTCAGGGTGGTATTCGCTAAACGCTTCAACTCGTCCGGCTGATGGCTTACATAGACAATCGGCAACGCTTTTTGGTCACGTAAGGTCTCAAAATACGGCAAGATCTCGTCCTTTCGAGCTGCATCCAGTGAGGACAGGGGTTCGTCTGCCAGAATAAGTTGAGGCTCGGCCAGCAGTGCGCGCCCAATCGCCACGCGCTGTTTTTCTCCCCCCGACAAACGGCTAGGACGTCGGCTCAATAAGGATCCAATGCCTAACATCTGCACAATTTCGTGAAATAAGGCAGGGTCATTTGGCAGGTGCTGGAATCGACGTCCGACCATTAAATTCTGGGCTACCGTCATATGCGGAAACAAACGTGCGTCCTGAAAAATATAGCCAATCCGGCGTTTTTCGGTGGGCACGCAAATCTCGCTGTCAGCACAGAAAAATACCGCTCCGTCCATGCGAATGTGGCCTTGATCCGGCCGGACTGTGCCTGCGAGTGCGTTAATCAATGTGGTTTTACCCGATCCCGAGGGACCGCATATGGCGGTGATGCCATTCGGAGCATTAAAGCAGGCGTGGAGTGAAAACTCGGGTAACGCAATGCGGATATCAACGTCCAACATCAACGACCCTCCACAACCTGAGCGACGCGTTTTGCCAACCATTCAGACAGAATCAATGCGAGCATCGAGATCGCAATGGCAAAGAGCACCAAGCGTAACGCAGAGTCCTCTCCACCGGGCACTTGCATGAAGGAGTAAATGGCTGATGGCACGGTGCGGGTCTCACCGGGGATGTTCGAAACAAACGTGATGGTGGCGCCGAACTCGCCGAGTGCCTTGGCAAATGCCAAGATGGAACCGGTGACGACGCCCGGCAAGGCCAAAGGCAGGGTAATGATGAAAAACCGTTGCCTCGGGGAAGCTCCCAATGTCCGAGCCGCATCTTCAAGACGACGGTCGATGGCCTCAATCGATAAGCGGATCGCTCTCACCAACATTGGAAATGCCATGATCGCTGCAGCGAGTACGGCGCCGGTCCAAGAAAAGGCGAACACGATGCCGATCTCAGCCAGCCATCGCCCGATCGCACCCTGTGTGCCAAAGAGCATCAGTAACAGATAACCGGTCACCACCGGTGGCAGAATCAACGGCATGTGGACTAAGCCATTTAGAAGCGATTTCCCCCAAAACTCCTTGCGCGCCAGAACCCAGGCAACCCAAATGCCAAAGGGGAGACTGGCGAGTGTTGCCCAAAAAGCGACTTTGAGTGAGAGCCAAACGGCCTCGGCTTCAGCGGGGGACAGCCAGTCGCTCATGGGGACTTTAACCCTGTTCGGAAACCGTGCGAGGCAAAGATCTCCGCACTGATGTTTGATTTCATAAATTCAAAAAAATGCCGAGCTTCGTTAGAGGGATTTCCTGGCCCCTCGACCAGTGCCACGGGGTATTCAATTGGCTGATGCGTATGCTCCGGAAAGATGGCTCTGACAAAAACGCGTGGTTCTGCTTTGGCGTCGGTGGTGTAGACGATCCCAAGCGGAGTCTCTCCGCGGGCGACTAGATTCAGGGCGGCTCTCACATTGTCTGTTTGAGCGAGTCGAGGCGATAAGGTATCCCACTGATTG
>CAJXXD010000172.1 GCA_913062835.1 uncultured Gammaproteobacteria bacterium | reverse complement strand
GGCTCTAATCAGCGCGTCGGTGGTGGCGGATGCGGTCTCAAAAGGAAAAGAAATTGCATGGGACTCACGGAAGGGCAATTGCCTGACTTGTCACATGATCGAAGGCGGCGAGCAGGTTGGCAACAACGGACCTCCTTTGATGATGATGAAAGCCCGTTTTCCCAATAAAGCGGATTTACGAGCTCAGATTTGGGATCCGACTAAACGCAATCCAATGACCACAATGCCTCCATTCGGGCGAAATCATATCCTGTCCGAAGAAGAAATTGATTTGGTTGTTGAGTACATCTACACACTTTAAAACCAACTAGAAGGAGAGTTGCGATGGATCGTCGTAGCGTAATCAAGGCAGCCGGTATTATGTCTGCCGCCGCCACCGCTTTGGTGGCATTGCCCCGCATCGCCTGGGCTGCTTACTCAGACAGCGCATTTAAGGCAAAGGGTGCAGAGGATGCCCTGTCTAGCTTGTACGGTGGTAGTGCCACCACGCCAAGCGACCAGGTTAAGCTGAAAGCACCTGATATCGCAGAAAATGGTGCAGTGGTTCCAGTTGAAGTCGAAACCGATCTTCAAGCGGAATCAATCGCCATCTTAATTGAAAAGAACCCATCGCCCTTGGCCATCAGTGCCGACTTGCCTGCGGGCACCCAAGCGATGGTCAAGACACGTTGCCGGATGGGTGAAACCACTAACGTGACGGCGGTTGTGAAGTCGGGCGGCAAGCTCTACACAGCGACCAAGGAAGTGAAAGTCACCATCGGTGGCTGCGGCGGTTAATAGGAGTTTCAAATGTCTGGTATTCGTATTAAAGCAAGAGAGCGTAATGGCGTCGTTGATGTGAAAACGTTGATGAAGCACCCCATGGAAACCGGTCTTCGTAAAGACAAAGACGGCAATAAAATCCCTGAGCATTGGATTCAAGATGTCGTAGCTGAAGCCAATGGCAAAGTTGTCTTTTCTTGCGCATTCAACACATCAATCTCTAAAGATCCATATCTTTCCTTCGCCTATGCGGGCAAGAAAGGGGAAACTCTGACGCTGTCTTGGAAAGACAGTGCAGGAGAGAGTGCATCAAAAGACGTAACAGTCGGTTAATTCCGACGGAGACAGGGCAATGACAAAAATAATGCGACCTATCGCAATTGGTTTGCTCGGTCTATCAGTGTCGGCGGCTTCGGTCGCCGGCCCTGAAGAGGACCGTAAAGCTTTCCGCAAATTTTATGAAAATCGCTTTCCAGATACGCCAGTGGCCGATTTTCAAAATGGAATTTATTCAATCCTGCCTGAGGCACGCGAGCAGTGGGAGTCGATTGAAGAATTTCCGCCTTATGAGCTCGCCATTGAAGAGGGTGAGACGCTTTACCACGCCAAGTTTGCAAACGGTAAATCGCTGGCAGATTGTTTTGGCGACGACGGCGCGGTTCGAGGGGAATACCCCAAGTGGGACAAAGAGCGCGGCATGGTGGTTACCATGGAACGAGCGATTAATGAATGCCGTGAAGCCAACGGTGAAGAACCTTATCGCTATTACAAAGGTAAGATCGCGGCAGTCAGTGCGTACATGTCTTGGAACTCTCGAGGTCAAGTGGTGAACACTGTGATCCCGAGTGATGATCCACGTGCGATGGAAGCCTATGAGTCGGGTAAAGAGCATTTCTATACGAAACGCGGTCAATTGAACTTTGCGTGTGCAGATTGTCACATGTACAGCTCAGGGATGTGGTTTCGAGCGGACATGACCTCGCCTGCGTTTGGTCACGCGACCAGCTGGCCCGTGTTTCGTTCAAAATGGCAGGAGATGGGGACTTTGCAACGACGCCTGAAGGGTTGTCATGAAAGTATTCGAGCAGAGCCCTTCAAGGCACAGGGCCCGGAGTACTCCAATCTTGAGTATTTCATCTCATACATGTCTAACGGGCTTGAGTTCAACGGCCCATCGGCTCGGAAATAAGGATGCGTCATGATGTTTAAAGTAAAACAATGGGCGCTTCTGTCTCTGCTGGTGGCTCCTGTCGCTATGGCAGCAGATCCCGCAGATTTAGTGGCTGAGGCTGAAAATGCTTACCAAACGGTGGCCTCTGAGACCGGATATCAGTGGTTGACCACAACGCGGGCCCTTAAGGCTGCGAGGCAGGCGTTGGCAGATGGCCAGTCAGATGAGGCTATCAAGCAAGCTCAGTTTGCGCTTGATTTGGTTGAAGCCACCAAGCTTCAAGCTGAAATCGAGAAAAAAGCGTGGCAAGCACGGGTACCTAAATAACAGTTAGGTACAGATAAAAAACGGGCCCTGGGCCCGTTTTTTTTGCCTATCAATTTAAGGGTCGCTCTTTGAGAACGTTAGATCAAAAAAAACCGCGGTAGGAACCGCGGTCTTTTGTTTGGGTGTGCTTAGGCAAGTTCACCCGGGTAGTCGGCAATGCCTGGGTTATCGGATACACCCACCACCTTGGGGTGGTTGATCTTAGGCACAGAGAGTACATCGTCGCCGTTTTTGTTTGCGAGGATGTAATCTCGGATGATTTCCCAAATTAAACGTCCGTCGGGTGTGCGATTCACGGTGGCCCAGCCAGCGACAGAATAGGTTTTATCTGCCTCGATCGGTTCACCGTTGTCTAGACGCAGGTCAGAAATCCTTTCTCCCAGGCCATTCATCGGTGCAATCGTATAATCCATCCCGCCTACGCGGACCATATCACCTCCTGATTGGAGATAGGGGTCTGGGTCAAACAGATTATCGGCGACCCCTTCAAGCATCTCAAGAATCTGTGCGCCCGTCATATCCATGACATAGGTTTCAGAGTAGGTGGTCGCGACTTGTGACATCACATCATCCATGGTGATCCAGTCGCCTTCGAGTGTGGTGGTACCCCAGCGCACCCCGGCTGACAGCGCGATGTCTGCTTTATATTCCCAACGGAGGGCGTTGCAGATTACCTGGTCCCAAGTGCCCATAAAGTTACCCCGGCGGTACAAAGTTTGATCCGCTTTGGCCAATTTTTCGGTCAGAATTTCGTCATAGGTCTTACCGACCCAGTTCGGATTAAAGTAGGCATCTTTGCGACGGCTTTCGATAATGTTCTCGTCGTATTTTGTATTCCGCATTTGCGTCAAGAACGCCTGCATTTCTTTATCCGGCGCTAACCAGTCAGAGATGACAGGGAACATCTTGTAGTCCATCGATTTAATGCCGCCGTTTTCGATCGCAAAATCCATGCAACCGACGAACTTTCCGTTGGAACCAGCATTAGTGACCCAGCATTCCCGACCTGAAGGATTCTTGACCTTCACCGGGACTGGGATGCCATCGTGGGTGTGTCCACCGAACACGGCATCCAGACCGGGCACACGTTCCGCGACCTTGACGTCAACAT
>CAJXXD010000171.1 GCA_913062835.1 uncultured Gammaproteobacteria bacterium | reverse complement strand
AGCCAAGGATGGGGATAGGAGGACAAGCCCTCACCATCGACCTCGCGTCGGAAATTATCCAACTGCTTCTCAGTGAACCGTCCCTCTAAGAATGAACGGGCGTAGATACCAGGACTGGCGTGACCTTGGATGTACAGAAGATCTTGACCTTCCGGATGGTCCGGACCTTTCCAGAAGTAGTTAAAGCCCACCTCATAGAGAGTCGCCGCCGATTGATAGGTGGCAATGTGTCCGCCCAGATCGTCCCCTGTTTTATTGGCACGCATGACCATAGCGAGTGCGTTCCAACGAATGAGACTTCGGATACGACGCTCCATGAACAAATCGCCCGGCATCCGTGCTTCTGACTGCACAGGGATGGTATTCCGGTACGGTGTGGTCATGGCAACCGGAAGGCGAGCCCCCTCCTGGCTGGCGCGTGCAACCAACTGATTTAGCAAATAGGCAGCCCGATCGGCTCCCTCGTGTTGCAGCACGGATTCATAGGCTTCGAGCCATTCTTGGGTTTCGGTGGGATCTTGATCCACTGTTATTGGCGTATTCGCCATATTATTCACCTCGTTGGATTGGTTGGTGACATACGTCGGTCGACATCTGTCGATTGTGTCAACTCCTTCAACCGACGCGGTTTGGTATCTGATAGGCGATCACGATCCAGTGACTCACTTACCGTTAACATATGTTGACGCACTGCTCTCCGTGCAGCCGCCGGGTCACGATCAATCACGATCGCTCGATACATGGCCTCATGCTGAAGCGCCAAATCCTGTTTTTTGGGGCGATCCAGATTTAATTCAGCCAAATTTTTGACGATCGATTCTTCAAGCAATACGAAGATCGATCGCATGATGTGCAAAATAATGCCGTTCTGAGATGCCTCAGCGATGGCCAAATGAAATTCAGCGTCCGCTTTTGCCTCTTTGTGGAGATCGTGAGATCGCACAGCAGCCTGCAGCTCATGATAGCGACGCTGAACATTGCCGCGAGCGCGCTCCGTGGCACGATCCGCCGCTAACCATGCGGCCACGCTCTCAAGCGCAAATCGCAATTCCAAAATATCAAAGGTACCGTCTGGAGATCGTTGGATCATGGCCATCATGGGGTCGATGAAGGTGGATCCCACATGCTCTGCTACAAAGGTGCCGCCGCCATGGCGCCGTTGCACCAACCCGCGTGCTTCAAGTTTTTGAATCGCTTCACGCACGGTAGGGCGAGACACATCGAACTCTTCGGCAAGGCTGCGTTCAGAGGGAAGTTTTTGACTAGGGCGGACTTTTCCCTCAAGGATCAATCGTTCGATTTGATCCATGATCACATCGGCTGCGCGTGTCACGCGTGGCGTTGTTAAGTAGCCAGCCATCTTCTCTCCTACTGGACAGTGGTCTGACCATTATACTAATTGGTCAGACCAGCTCAGGCAAGCGGTTAAACCAGTCGATCGAGAGGCTCTTGGCCGGCGAAAAAGGCATCCAGATTATCAAGTGCTCGGTCACCCATCGCCTTCCGTGTTTCACGAGTCGACGAGCCAAGATGTGGCAGCATGAAGACGTTACTCAAGTTGGCAAAGGCAGGGTTGCCGCCGGGCTCTGTCTGGAACACATCGAGACCAGCGGCTGCGAGCTTACCCGATTGCAAGGCCTTGATTAACGCGGCCTCATCCACCAATCGACCGCGGGCGGTGTTAACAAAAATAGCCCCATCTCGCATCCATTCGATCGACTGCGCATTGATCATCCGCTCGTTATCGGCAGTCGCTGGACAGTTTAACGAGATCATATCGACTGCCTGGAAAAGACTTTCAATAGACTCATGGAACACAGCACCCTCGGCGACCTCGGTTGGCAAAGGCCGCCGATTGCAGTAATGGATTTCCATATCAAAACCACGTGCCCGCCTCGCAACCACTTGGCCGACACGGCCCATCCCCACAATACCGAGTCGTTTTCCTGTGACTTGAATACCATTCATTTGGGACGGTGCCCAATGCGTCCAGGTACCTTGTCTCAGCATTTGGTCACCCTCATACGCCCGGCGCGCGGCACCCAGCAATAAGAGCAGTGCAATCTCTGCCGTCGCATCGGAAAGAACATCCGGTGTATTGGTCACCACAATTCCGCGCGCTTTTAGCGCATCGAGATCGCAATGATCCACACCCACCGAGTAATTGGCGACGATCTTCAATCGATCGGAAAAATTCGCGACCACATCTTTAGAAAGGATTTCGGAATGGCAGATCATCAGGGCGTCCGAATCGTGACTTCGAGCAATCAGCTCATCGCCCGTAAGCACATGGTCGTCGTCATTTAACCAAAGCTCATATGATTGGGCCGCCCGGTCAACGACCGGTGCGACCAATTCTCGAGTGATCGACAGCCTGGGCCGATCAGACATCAATGCTGCTCTTTAGACTGGATTGATTTGTAAAAATCGTACCCACACATGGCAATTGCGATTAAGCATACGATGACCAGGTCGGGGCTCGGTACCGACACAAACAAGATGCCGAGAAACACCGTCAACAAAGCAAATGCAACGATTGAGAATGTTAGGTTCATTTTTATTCCTCCGTCACAGCCGCCATTTGCTCAACGAGCCAGCGTGCTGTTCGCAATAAACGCCCTTCAAATCCATGACGCCCGATTAATTGCAATCCCATCGGCAACCCATGGGTCCCGGTCAACACGGGAATGGTCAGTGCCGGATGTCCAGTCAAGGTCCAAATCCCGTTGAAGATAGCATCCCCTGTCGTGTCCGCCAGAGGCGCCTCGCCAGGCGCAGCCGAACATACTATGACATCACAACGTTCGAAGATTTCTTCTAACGCAGAATTGAGAATGGGCTTCCAATCCAAAGCCGCGAGGTAATCTCGAGCCAATGTCGACTCACCTTTAGCCATCGCATCTTGGATTTCTTTAGGTAACTCGTTTCTGTGATCTCGGGCATAGCGGTAATAACACTTGGCCATCTCAGCAAAGTTGATGGTCTCACGCGCCACGACGGCTTCAGAGAATGCCGCAGGCAATGAGGTGACAAAAGCCTGCTCTCCTAGAAACTCAGTGACTTCCTCAAGCGCTTGGCGCATGTCCTCACTGGCCCGATCGTGAAAAGGTAATTCGACCACGGCAAACATCGGTGTCACCGGCACTTTACTTCGGCAAATTCCCAAGGCATCCGGGCTAGGGCTCGGTTCGCACGCATTGTCCTGTCCATCAAAACCAGACAGCACATCGGTTGCCAATGCCACATCCTCAACGGTTTGCCCAAACACACCTACGGTATCCAGCGAGGGTGACTGTGCCAACATGCCGGTCCGAGGAATCAATCCAAAGCTCGGCTTGAAACCACATACGCCGCAGAATGAAGCCGGGCGAATGACGGAGCCACCTGTT
>CAJXXD010000170.1 GCA_913062835.1 uncultured Gammaproteobacteria bacterium | reverse complement strand
GCCGGCACCGAGAGGCATCCCCTCTCGCAAGCATTAGCACTCGAATCCGAGCGTCTTGAGCCTATTTTTAGCTCCGCCACCTATCGCGTAGACAGCTCAGGCCTGTCACTTCATGCGCTCCGTCAACAAGTACGTGCCATGGTCATTGGTGGCGATGGCGCCACCCAGTTACTGCTTAAGTTGCAATCGTTTGGCTTTAAGCGCGGCGTTCCCTTGGATGCCGATTTGGTGATGGATGCACGGGCGCTACCCAACCCGCATTGGGAGGCAGATTTACGACCGTTGACTGGAAAAGATGACGCCGTGGCAGCTTATCTGCACCAATACCCAGAAACCGAAGAACTTTTGGACGAGATTGAATCGCACATCCGTCGGTGGCTGCCTCGTCATGCGGCCGGAGGACGTCAGTATTTTACGGTGGCCATTGGCTGCACCGGCGGTCAACACCGAAGCGTGTATCTGATTGAAACACTTGCCAAGCGCCTGTCCGATCTCTCCTTTGATAGGCAGGTCGTCCATCGCGAGCTATCATCGAAGCTCAATTAGGAGTTTCCATGATTACCGCACAGGTCACTGTCAAAAACTTACTGGGTTTGCACGCGCGCGCAGCCAATGTCCTGGCGCAAACCGCTAGCGGGTTCTCGGCTTCGGTGACTTTGGAAGATCCTGAAGCAGCGCGGTCTGTCGATGCGAAAAGCATTATGCAGTTATTAATGATGGCGGCCGGCCAAGGCAGCCAGTTGGTGTTACATATCGATGGAGATGACGAGCAGGCGGCAGCCGCTTCGCTAGTCGACTTATTTGATAATGGATTCGGGGAGCCTTGCGGGTGACTGACCCTACCGTCGATTTAGTGCCCGAGTCGAATCAGGCGACCCTAGAACGCGTTAACCTTGCGCTGTCGCAAGGTGCAATCGCCCGCGCGCGCCAGCTCCTAAACGAAGACCTCAGCGCGCCGGATATCGCACATCTTTTGTCCTCAGTGCCGCCCAAACAGCGGATCATTCTGTGGAACCTGGTAGATGCCGATGATCTCGCCGCAGACGTTCTGTCGTATTTGGGCGAAGAAGAACGAGCCGACATCGTCTCGCGACTCGATGCCGAGGAACTGGCCACCTTAATCGAAAGTTTCGAGTTCGATGACAAGGTGGACTTACTCCAAGAGTTGCCTGAATCTGTGATCGAGGAAGTCCTGTTATCTATGGACTCCGCCGACCGCCAACGTGTCGAGGCGGTGCTGTCGTATGAGTATGACTCCGCCGGTGGTTTGATGAACACCGATGTGGTCACGGTACGTCCCGACATCACGGTCGATGTGGTACTTCGCTACATTCGTCGATATCGAGAGTTGCCTCCCATGACCGATAACCTCTGGGTGGTAAACCGGAAAGACCAATTCATCGGTCAGGTCCCGATCGCGACCATTTTGATTTCCGAACCGACCACCACGGTGCGTGAAATCATGCAAACAGAAGTCGAACCACTGTTAGATACCACGCATGAAGACGAGGTCGCCCAGCGGTTTGAGCGCTTAGATTTGGTGAGTGCTCCGGTGGTGAACTCTGAGGGCAAACTGCTCGGCCGGATTACCATCGATGACGTGGTCGACGTCATCCGAGCGGCTGCCGATCACAGTTTGATGAGCCAAGCCGGTCTGGATGAGGACGAAGACATCTTCGCGCCTCTGGTTCGCACTGTCCGTCGTCGCTCCGTATGGCTTGGCATCAACCTATTAACCGCCTTCGTGGCCTCAGCCGTGATCGGATTATTTGAAGCCACGCTCGAACAGGTGGTTGCACTTGCGATCTTAATGCCGGTGGTGGCCTCGATGGGCGGCATCGCAGGGACTCAGGCGCTCACCATCGTCATTCGAGGGATGGCGCTCGGACGGGTCGGCTCGGCTAACATCCGAGCTCTGGTGTCCCGCGAAGTCATGATTGGCATCGCCAATGGCCTTTTCTGGTCCGCAGTCGTCGGTGCGGCAGCCTATGTCTGGTTTGGCGATTTCACTTTAGGGTATGTCATCGCAATCGCAATTGTCGTGAACTTGGTCGTGGCCGCTCTGGTCGGCACTCTTTTGCCCGGCTATCTTAAATCGATGCAAATAGATCCTGCACTGGCCGGTGGCGTGGTATTAACGACCGTCACTGACGTGGTGGGATTCTTTGTGTTCCTCGGGGTTGCGACCCTAGTCTACGCTTAACTACCCGCGACCATCATTCTACGGAACAACATGGATCCGCTGGCAATAGAGCGTCTTAAGTCGACATCCGAACCTACGGCCAGCAGGTCTTCTTTCATCATTCGATCAAGATTCGATGCGACCGTCACCTCATGAACGGGGTACTGGATCTCACCGTTCTCGACCCAAAATCCTGAGGCGCCCCGCGAGTAATCCCCATTCACCAAATTCACACCCTGACCCATCATGTCGGTCACGATCAATCCACGATCCATGGTTTTTACCAGCGTTTGAAAATCTGACTCGCCGTTGAATCTTAAATTGTGCACGCCACCGGCATTGTGTGTGCTTTGCATACCCAAGCGATGCGCTGAATATAAGGACAGCACATACTGAGTCAACACACCGTTTTCGACGAAGGACTGGATTTTGGTGGGAAGACCATCGCCATCGTAGGCCGTAGAGCCCATGGCTTGGGGAATCAATGGGTTTTCAGTCAACGTGACCCACTCTGGGAAGATTTGCGTGCCCAACCGATCCAGCAAATAGCTCGATTTTCTGTACAGAGATCCACCACTGATGGCGCTGATCACGCTGGACAGGAGGCCTGAAGCCATTTCAGGGACGAATAACACGGGCACCTCGGCCGTCTGGCATTTGCGGGGATTCAAACGTGCTACGGTTTTTTCGGCCGCCTCACGGCCTACACGCTCCGCACTCCACAATGCGTCGGGATGACGAGCGTGAGTGTAGGCGTAAGAGCGTTCACGTGAGTCGCCCTCTTCTGCCAACAACACACAACTCATACCATGCAGACTGCTGGCTTGACTGACCAAGAGACCCTCAGTAGTCCCATGCACACTGACAGAGCGCGAGCTAGACACCGCACCGCCGTCTGAATTGGTGAGTCGGGGATCCACTTGCAGGCCATAAGACTCCACCTCGACTGCCAGCGCCAGTGCCGCCTCAGGTGTCAGTGCCCAACCATGATCCAAATCGAGATCGGGTACCTCCTGAATAATTTGTGAGGCATCGGCCAAAACTGCAGCCGGATCGGGGGCGGTGACGCGCGCGATGGCGATGGCCGCCTCTAGAGTACGGCCCAAAGCCTCAGGCGATAGATCCGTAGTCGAGGCGGTACCTCGCGACTCACCGACAAAGGCCGTCACAGAAATCGATTGGTCCCGAGTCATTTCGAGTTTTTCGGGTTGGCCCC
>CAJXXD010000169.1 GCA_913062835.1 uncultured Gammaproteobacteria bacterium | reverse complement strand
GTGTCCTATTTTGATCACTACATTTTTTGGGGAAGTTGCACGGTGACTCGGCAGGCAGTGCCCACACCTCAAGGTGCTCAGAGGCGTGGAGCTTGTAAGAGACTAGCGCTCTTCTTCGGTATCCCAGTTCTGGGTGTAGAGCTGTCGGATCAACCCAATCCAAATAGGCACGAGCACGAAAAATGCCCAGTGAAATGTTTGCCAGCCTTGGTCGCGTAATGTGATCAAAAGACCCATTAATGCCACTGCTGTGACTGCCATCAATAGCCAATGATGCAATATAGCCATCACAACCTCCTTGTTATGATTAGAATTTTTATCTATACCACTTTTTAAAAGCGGCAGGCAAGAAGTGCGTGGCTTTGTGTCGTAGACTCTAGGTCAGTAGCACGTCATAGGCGAGTATGCAGATACACAGGATGACCATACCTATGACGGTATATCTAATTTTTCTTGGAAAAGCGGTAGGGTCTTTGGGCTTGCTCTGGGGCGCACCGCTAAGGTCCTGGTGAGCGATGGTTTGAGGGGACTCCTTCACATCACCGGCATTGGAGGTCATCAGCTGCCATGCATGCATCAGTTGATCCACCTCGTGTTTGGACTGGAACTCAACCACTTGATCTTCGATGGATAACTCCACCGTGTGTTGAGGTGTCTCGGTCCACTGGAACTCGCGAAGACCGACACTCCATTGAAGGCGTTTAATGTCCATTATCTACTTCCCAAATATAGGTCTGATCGAGGTCTCGAATACGCTCAACCCCCATCCCAAAGCACGCAATTCGCATCTCGGTAAGCGTGGTATGCATCATCTTTAGCACAGCCTCTGTAGAGATCATAGCGGACGGTAAGAGGGCACCGGCCATGCCCGCACACTCTGCGCCTAGACACAATGCTTTTACCACATCATGTCCGTTTCGGATGCCGCCTGAGGCCCAAAGTGATGCCCCCGGGAGTTTGCCAGAGAGGGTCATTAAGCACTCCACGGTCGAATAGCCCCAGCCTGAGAAGACAGAGGAAGACGACAAAAGATCCTGGTTTTGATTCATCGAAATCTCTATGTCATCGAAGCGGGTTCCACCGCGTCCGGCCACATCCAAAATATGAACACCCGCCTCCAGGAGTCGTTTTGCTGTGGCTTCATCGAGCCCAAAGCCGACCTCTTTGACGATAACGGGGACAGGGCTCCAGTGGCAGACTGCCTGGATTCGATCCAGAACACCGCGCCAATCAGTGTCGCCCGCAGACTGAAACACTTCTTGCATGGGATTCAGATGCAAGATTAGACCATCGGCCTCAATGGGCTCCAAGATGGCGCCAAGGTCCTCGATGGCAGATAAGTGCTGTAAATTCACTGCCCCAAAGTTCGCCAATAACGGCTGATTGCCCATGGCCTGTCGGATGCTGTAATTCAGACCGGCGACTTGGCCATCTTGAATGCCAATGCGTTGAGAGCCGACCCCCATGGCGAGCTTCATCTCTGAACAGGCTTCGGCCAAATGCCGATTAATGCGTTCTGCTTGTTGAGGGCCGCCCGTCATGGAGCTGACAAACAAGGGTGCAGCGATCTGACGGTTTAAAAAAGGCGTGCCAAGGTCGATGGCATTCAGATCGCACTCAGGTAAGGCCGAGTGGCGAAGACGGACTCTATCAAACGCATTGGGTTGAGCCGGTTGATTTAAGGCATGTTCCAAATGCCCGAGTTTCCGAGCATTAGCGTTCATGAATACTTCGCTCCCATTCGATGAGTGCCATATGTGGGATGGTCAATGCAAATAACCCGATAAAGGTGATTTGGATGACCAGTGCATCCAATTGCATCGCGGTAGGCTGTACCCATAACCCCACAATCAAAGCCCCCGCTAGGGTCAGCAGGGTGATAAAGGCCATTACTCTAAGTGCCTGCGCACGTTCATGGGACGCCAGCTTTTGATACTCGGCCGCCAGATGACGGGGGCTGTGCAGTCCACAAAAATACACCACGAAATACCAGATCGGATCGAGCAACCATGCACACAAGGTCAACGCTCCGAGCTCGGCCAGTCTCTGTACTGTGATTCGTCTGATATCGATCAGGGCCAGGCCAAGCCCGATGACTCCCAACCCCTTAAGAGCCGAAACCGCTACTGTGGCTTCGCTACCGAACAGTAAAAACTCAAAAATGGCATGAACGGCCTCCGCCTGAAGCCACGCAGGTAATCCTAGAATGACCGCGCCGTATGCGAAGCCACCTAAACGCAGTATGCCCTGCCAGTCACGCCCGAAATGTTGGGCCGAAATCAATAAAAAAACCAATAACGAGGGCAGAGGCAGCCAGAGCCAAAGCCCGACAAATACGGCTGCGATCAGAGTGTAAAACGTATAAAAACCAAGGCCTGCCATGGACGAGTTCATCAACCCAGCCCGTTTCGCGACCACTGGGTCGAGCGCTCCATGGGGGATGCCCAGAAGAGCGATCAGCATCATGGCGAGTGCGAGTCCTAAATCCATCGGTAACGACCCAAGAGTGCGCAAGCAAAGGGTTTGATGGGCGCTGATGTGATCACGCGCGCCACGGCGCCTGGTGATTCCCCCATCATAAACCGAGCAAAGCCATCCCCTGACATATTGCGTGCGATGTGAAGAAGGCTATCGGGCATGACATCAGGACGGTGTGTGAGGAGGTTCAAAAACAAATGATCGGTCCAGCGCATCCAGGGACTCGGGCGATACTGAGACAACCGACCTCGATTGAGTAATTCAAAAGCCGCTCGAATCGACTCGCGACGAATCGATTTGTAGCCATACCCCGTTGCGTCTCGTGCCATTCCCGCCCGCGTTCCAAAGGGCAGCCCCCAGTGGTCCGTGCAGGCTTTGAAACCCATTGGGATGTGGGCTTGTTCACGGCGAATCACGCGATAGGTCTGACCCCACCGCGATGCAATGAGGTCTTGATTGGCTGCATCCAAGGCGTCTAATGAACCGGGCTCGCGCGTAAATTCGGTGTGCTCAATCAAAACCCGATGTGTGCCGAGTGGCAGTCGATAACAAAACCGAATGCCGGATGGTGTCGGTTCCATCGACTCCATCAGGCCGACATCGGTCATACCGTGCGGCGTGGGTGTTTCAATTTCGATACCTGAAAAGCTTTGGGTTATTTTGAAATCAGCCACTTTCGGTGGTCGGGTATCAATGATGAGGTCTGCTTGAGGTGCACTGTGTAATACCTCGCGGCGCAGTTCGATTTGTGGATGGGACTCGATCATCGCGAGTGCCCGTCTCAAAACCTCTACGCCGCAACTGGTTCCGTATCGCATCGCGCTCCCTTGGTGCGTGACGGTCCTTCTCGAGTGACTGAGTGACCAAGTGGGCAGAATGAAATCCGGGTGCAACCATCCTCGTTCGGTGGCTTCAAACCAGTAACTGAACGTTTTATGTTTGAGGTGCTCAATGTGGGGCTCTGAGATGATCACAGGCCCTGGCAATCGGGG
>CAJXXD010000168.1 GCA_913062835.1 uncultured Gammaproteobacteria bacterium | reverse complement strand
TATGTGTATTGGCGGCGGCCAAGGCATTGCGTGCGTGTTCGAGAATCTCTCCTAGTCAATCTGGGACGTGCCCGGTTTCTATCGGAAGATCTGAGCGGGCACCCCACTCCGACCAGGATCCGTCGTAAAGCTTGGGAGCGGATAGACCAGCGACCGCCATGCCAAGTGCCAACACACAGGCAGTCACTCCCGACCCACAACTGACGGTGACTGCTTGATTACAGACACCTGCCTGAGCAAAGAGTGACACCAACTCATCTCGTGGCTTCATGCATCGCGTCTCGGACTGCAGAAGGCTCATGAAAGGCAGGTTGTGGCTTCCAGGAATATGACCACTGCGCATGCCAGGCCGAGGCTCGGGATCAAGGCCTGCAAAACGTCCGGCGGCCCTCGCATCCAACACCAAACTCATTGGATCACGCAGCGTAGCGAGAATGGAGTCGGCATCCGCCACCCAACCCGCTTCAACGCGCGCACTGAACTTTGATTCAGGGACAGGGGCCTTGGTCACATCCGCCGTCAGCGCGCCGCCAGCGGCCACCCAACTGGGTAGACCTCCATCCAGCACTGCCACTTTACGGTGTCCAAAATATCGAAACATCCACCAAGCACGAGCGGCTGAGAACAAGCCCACACTGTCGTAGACCACCACTTGATCGTCTGGCCCCACGCCCAATGCAGTGACCGCTATCTCAAAGTCTTCAGGGGACGGAAGCATATGAGGTAGCGGGTTCGCGTGATCTGAGATGGATTCGATATCAAATCGAAGCGCACCAGGAATATGGCCCTCTTTGTATTCGGCCTCGGGGTCCCGGTTTGCGGTAGGCAGGTGGTAGGACGCATCGAGAACGCGAACATGAGGATTATCTAACTGCTCACGCAACCACTGTGCGCTGACAAGAGTATCCGACATGGTGAGACTCCGTGACAAAGGATAAACTGCACCATAACGCAATGGATTGATGTATGCATTCTTCTCCTCACGGCCTAAACCGTCCCCGCGAATTCATTGCGGTCTGCGCTTTTCTGATGGCGACGATCGCGTTGGCCGTAGACATGATGTTACCCGCCATGGATGTGATTGCAGCTGAGTTTTCGCTCAGCGAATCATGGGAGAAGCCAGCCATGATTCTCGGAATTTTTACCGGACTCATGATCGGCCAGTGGGTTTTTGGTCCGCTTTCCGACCACATCGGGCGGAAGCCTAGTATTCAGCTGGGCTTAGCGGTCTTCTTAGTCGGCACTCTGGTATCCGCATTCGCTGACAGCTATACCGTGTTGATTCTAGGCCGGGTGATCCAGGGGTTTGGCGCAGCCTCAGCGCGCATCGTGACACAAGCGATGATCAGAGATCAGTTCAGCGGAGCCGATATGGCACGCACCATGTCCTTTGTCCTCACGATTTTTATTTTTGTGCCGGTTATCGCCCCCATACTTGGCCAAGGGCTTTTGTACGTTGTCGACTGGCATTGGCTGTTCGGTATTTTAGGGCTCTTTGCATTGACCATGATGATTTGGGTCAGCACTCGCCTGCCTGAGACCCTGAAAGCAACGACCCCCTTTTCAGCTAAGTTTATGTGGGAAGCCTGCAAAGAAACCTTTGCCAATCAACAAAGTGTTCGGTTCATGTGCGCGGCAGGCATCAGCTTCGGGGGGCTATTGGCCTACCTCAGCTCCGTTCAGCAAATATTCCAAACCCACTTCGGTGTGGGCGACTGGTTTGCCCCCCTCTTTGGCGTCACTGCGTTGTCAATCGCTGCTGCTTCGCTGCTCAATGCCCATATTGTTCGACGCTTTGGAATGGCCAGAATCAGTCGGATGTCGTTTACGGTTCAGGCGCTGTGGTCTGCTCTTTTTCTCGGTACGACTTTTGTCTCCGGCCAACTTAACTTAATCGGATGGCTGATCTACGTGACCCCAGTACTGTTTCTCATGGGCTTAACCTTCTCCAATTTACAGGCCGTCGCGATCCAACCTTTAGGGCACATTGCCGGCACCGCATCGACGATCATCGGCTCAACAATGACCGCACTAAGCCTGTTAGTTGGCTTTCTTTTCGCTCAAGTCTTTAACGGTCAAGTGACTCCGTTAATTTTGACCTTCTTACTCACTGCGCTCATTGCCAGAGGACTCATTGCCTCGCGCCTTGAGACGGTCAGCCTATAGGGCCTCTAGAGCCTTTCGTTTGGCCTCTGCCTGCTCCATCAACTCCGAGTATCCACGAATATCGCCATTTCGCTGTCGTTGCATCGCTTTTTCGAGCAATGCTTTGTACTCGCGATCTAACTGGGCTTTAGGGTCTTTTTTGAAGAGTCCAAACATGCCGTTCACCTTTCGCTGTGTTTACCGAGGTGATGGGTACCCTGAGACGAAAATAAAACCCCTAAGAGTGTGTTTCGAGCATCCACCGTCCTTCATCGCGCAACCACGTTCGCGCCGCTCTCCAGTTAGGCATGATCGATTCCACACAGGTCCAAAATGCAGAGGAATGATTGAAGTGGTGTAGGTGAGACAACTCATGAACCACGAGGTAATCTGACACCCAGTCTGGCGCCTGGATAATTGGCCAATGCAGCGTCACAGTCCCAGACGCCGAACAACTGCCCCAACGCGCACTGTATCGCCGGAACTTTAGAGCACTTGGCTGAACACTTAACTGGTTGGCAAAGTTCTCTACCCGATTGGTCAGATGCTGAACCGCCAGTTGCTTTAGATGCCGGTCCCATACTTTCGCAATGGATGCTTCATCAGGGGAAGGCAACTGAATCCGCCAGCCCGACGCGTTTTTGGAGACTCCACGTGATCCGGTTGTGACTTCGATCGGTACCCACACGCCTTGAACGGGCCACGTACCCCCATCACGGCTCAAAGGCGTCGGTGCGGTGACTGACGAGACCGCCTGCAATTTATCTTGGATCCAAGCGCTTCGCTCCTGAACCAACGCATGCAACTGTCGGTCACTGGTCCAGACCGGTGCACTCAACACCACTCGGTTCGGGAAAACCCGAATGCCGATTGATTTTTTACGCGCAGTGCGCTTAATGACCAACTCAAAATCCAAACTCAAAGCGCCACCTCCCTCACCCTCAAAGTGTAGCGCCTCTTCAATTTTATGAACGAATTTGGGTTGATCAGCTGTCGTTAATGCCTGTCATTTGCGGGCTGTTTAATCCCGATTCGAACCAGGTACCCTGATCGATATCATGAACCCAACCCAGGGTGGACTTACCGAAGATATGTTTTCTCGGGACCAAGAGAGCTCTCTCGTCGAGACAGCCCAGCCGAATGTTGAATAAGGTGCGCTCACTGTCTGCAGCATAGAGTTGGGTGCCGCAATCACCGCAAAACGCCTGGAACCGTTTGTTGCCGCTCTCTGCTGTCTTCACATACTCTTTCGGCGTTCCGTGAATGGTCAAGTGTTCGGCCGGTACTGCCACAATTGCCCGGTAAGGTGCGCCACTGAATACCTGGCAATCAGTGCAATGACAGGC
>CAJXXD010000167.1 GCA_913062835.1 uncultured Gammaproteobacteria bacterium | reverse complement strand
GGTCCGCAACCCACTGATCCGGCCACCCAGGCGGATGTGGCACAGATGTTGTCTGAGCTTGCAGCCCTTCGGGCTGAGCTGTCTGCCTTGAAAGCACGTGAAAAAGAGGGCGATTCGATCGGATAAAAGGGGTCTGAGAGGTGCATCGCCAAATCAGGACGGGGTACACTCACTCTTTTAGGCGACCGGCCCACTCTATGCAGGACAGCATCCCCGAGACCATCGACAACCAGGCAGCCTGGGAAACACTCTTTGGTGCGCTCGATTTCGATGACGGCCATCAGCAGGCGCGCTGGTCGGATGAGGTGGAGCGTCGTCTTAAAGAAAATGGTCTGACCTACCAAGCGCATACCTCCAAGCACCACAAACACCGCCAAGGCCAACTTGATGTGGTGCCTTATTTACTCGATGAGGCGAGCTTTGAGACCTTGGCGCGCGGTCTGACACAGCGAGTTCGCTTCTTTGAGGCGCTTCTCAATGACCTGTATGGCGAGCGAAATCTGCTGGCCGATGGCTCGATACCGGCGGATTTGTTGTTTGCCAACCCTGAATATTTGATCGAAGCCCATGGGCTCAATCCGCACACCCCCTGGATCAGCTTTTTAGCCCACGATGTCATCCGAAATGCCGATGGGCAGTGGATGGTGCTTGGGCAGAGCACGCGGGCTCCGGCCGGCCTTGGCTATGTACTCGAGCGGCGGCTGATCATGTCGCGGGTCATGGGTTATTTGTTGCGCCGGCTGTCGGTGAAACGCCTGTCAGGATTCTTCCGGACGCTCCGGTCGTTTTTGCGAGCCGATTCCAGAGACCAAGATCTATCGATTCTGATGACCCCGGGTCAATCGGTGGAGAGCTATTTCGAACACGCGTTTCTTGCTAATCATTTGGATTTCACGCTGGCGGAGGGCGATGACCTGACGGTTCGCGGCAATCGCTTGATGTTGAAAACCTTAAGTGGTTTGCGACCGGTCTCTGGGGTGTTGCGGCGGGTGATTGACCGTGATGTCGATCCCTTGGAGTTGAATGGATTTTCGCGTCAGGGCACGCCAGGCCTTATGAACGTAGTCCGAACCGGTGGTGTCCGAATGGGCAATGTCCCTGGGGCTGGCGTCATAGATTCACCTCTCTGGATGGGACGATTTGAAGGACTCTGTCAGAAGCTCTTAGGCGAAGAGCTGTTGATCAAATCGGTGCCTGCCTTGTGGCTCGGTGATACCGATGAGCGCGCTGAATTCGATGCCGTCTGGCCTGAGGTATTGGTGCGCCATGGCAGTGCCTATCCGGCTGGCGAATCCTTTGTGGTCCGAGATCTGTCGGAGGCCGATCAGGCCGCACTTCGGGCACGGATTGACGCCGATCCCGCCGCCTGGGTCGGCTGGGTGGCCTTGGATTTGGAAACGGTTCCGGTGGCCAATGGCGTGGAGCGCGAGCAGGCGCATGCCGTACTTCGCCTCTACACGGCACAGTCGCAAGACCAAAAAGTGGATGTCATGCCCGGTGGCTTGGCGGCCTGTAACCATGATTTATTGTGGTCACAGCTTCGCCCCAATACCCCTGAGCGCTATAAAGACCTGTGGGTCATAGGCGATGAACCCGATACGCAACTGTCGATGTTTGCCGAGATGGATTCGGTTGCGCTCGGGCCTCTTGATCAGTCGATGACCCCGTCGCGGGTGGCCGATGCCATGTTCTGGCTCGGGCGCTACATTGAGCGGGCCGACGCCCTGACCCGTCTGATCCGCGAAGTGTTAACGGGTATCATCGATGTGCGTATGGAAAAGCGCCAAGCCGCACACTGGTTATTAGGCGTGCACATTCATTCGGATGCGGAATCCGATGACGCAGTGACGGCGGACATTCACCGCCATCTGTTTGCCAAATCAGCGGTCGGTGGCTTGCCCGATCTGGTCAATTCCATCATGCGAAACGCCCGGGCGACCCCAGATTATTTGAGTGACGATGCGTGGCGTGCGTTGGTCAATCTCGAGCAAATGGTGGTTCGTATGGCGGCCATGAAGCAGGCCGATGCCGGGCGATTGCTCGACCAAGTGGATCTGGTGTTGATGCAGTTGGCGACCTTCTCAGGACTGAACAACGACACCATGAGCCGGACCTTCGCCAACCGTTTTATGGACATTGGACGACACCTTGAGCGAGCCAGTAAAACACTGATTTTATTGAATTATGCGCTGCATACTTTGAAGCCTCAGGACATCGATCAGTGGGAGATGGTGTTGGAGGTAACCGATACGGTCATGACCTACCGGCGACGGTTTAGAACACGACTGCACCCGACTGCGATCCTGGATTTGTTGTTATTGGATGTGGAGACACCGCGCTCTTTGAGCTATTTATCGGCTCGTTTAGAGCGACAAGTGCATGCGCTGCCGGTGCAGCAATTGGGCAGCCGTAAGAACCAATTGCAACGGTTGGCGTTCAGTATTCACGCCAACCTACAAATGAGCTCGGTGGATGATTGGATGACCGCGCAGGGGACTGCGAAAAAGCCCTTGTTTGAACATTTAGACGGGATGATTGAGCAGCTTGCTGGGTTGAGTGAAGCCATTACCTTGGCCTATTTCAGTCACGCCGACGTGCCGCAGCAACTAGTGAAGGTGAGCCGATGAAATACCGCGTTCGCCATAAAAACCGCTATCAGTACGACCAGCCTGTGAGTCTCTGTCACAACGCGGCTTGTTTATTGCCACGTGACACCCTGAATCAGCAAGTGATCAACAGTCGTTTGATCATTTTGCCGGTGATTGAGTCGGTCACTGAGCGGAAGGATCTGTTTGGCAACCGTTTGTCTGCGTTTTCGGTCGAAGAGCTGCACAGTGAGCTGACGGTGCTGGCCGAGTCTGAGGTTGAAGTGCGGGTCAATCGCATCGAGCGGTCGAGCGGCGTGGCTTGGGACCACCCGATGAATATCCCAGCCAAAAGCCGTTTGTACTTGCGGCCGAGCGTTTATGTGCCAACCCAAGACACCACCATTTGGGAATTTGCGGCCCCGTTTTTCACGCCAGGGCGCGACTTATTTGCCCTGTGTGAGGCGATCAACCAACACATTTTCCATGAGTTCGTTTACGACCCAGGCTTTAGTGATGTTGAGACTCCGGTGCATTGGGTCTTGGCGGAAAAGCGCGGGGTCTGTCAGGACTTTGCGCACTTGATGTTGTCGGTGCTTCGAAGCCATGGCGTGGCATGTCGCTATGTATCGGGGTATTTAGAGACCGATCCGCCGCCGGGTCAGCCGAAGTTGATGGGTGCGGATGCCTCCCATGCCTGGGTGTCGGTCTTTATTCCGGGAACGGGATGGGTCGATTTTGATCCGACTAATGGTATTAACCCCTCCGAGCGTCACATCACCTTGGCCTGGGGGCGAGACTACGCCGATGTGGTGCCCCTGAAAGGCTTGATGACTGGCGGCAGTCAGCATCAGCTCGAGGTGTCAGTGGATGTGACTCCGGCCGACTAGGAGCGCCGTGAGTCGATGG
>CAJXXD010000166.1 GCA_913062835.1 uncultured Gammaproteobacteria bacterium | reverse complement strand
GCCGCGCCTAGAAGGACAAGGGCAAAGATGGACTTTTTCATTTCAATATTTCCTTTTGAAGACGAGACCAGACGCTAAACAGTAGCATCGATCATCGATCATCGGATATGAATTCCGATTGGTGATGGCACAAGTTTGCAAAGCGTGGCCGCAAAACAGCAGCTAAACGAGTTCGCATTTAAACGCTTTGGTTTTTACTTGTTGCACCGCTTTCAACTTTTCAGCGCTCGCGCATCAAGATACCAAAGTCAAACAAGAAGCACTCAACCGACTAAACGCCGTGTGTGCAAGGCGAGCACCCATAACTTTGCCTAGCACAGGCAACGCCAGCGTCAATAACCGTCGGGCGCGTCGGCTCGACGCGGCATCATCCAGCGCGATGACGGATATGCGCCGATTCACTTGGACCCACTGCGTAGCCGCTTGGTGGCGCTGGGTCGCATAGTCCGCCAAGTGACCGGACTGTACCGATTGAGCCAACGCCACCGCATCAAGAATACCCATGTTCATGCCGCGACCACCCACCGGCGAATGCACATGCACAGCGTCACCCGCCAGCCAAACATGGTCATGACCATAATGGGCTGCCACGTGAAAGTGCACGTCAAATGTGCTGTCCCAGGTCACCCGTGTCACCGGCAGATCGCGCAAGAATGCTTCCTTTTGTGCCAAGGTCGTAGTCACCAAGCGCAACTGATTCGGGCCGATTTGAACTGCAAGACAACCACCGTCACGGTCCATAAACACGTTGACATTGGTCGCGTAAGGCCAATGCGTCAACTCCACATCGACCGCGTGCGGCTCGACATGCAACGACGAACCCGGAAATGCCACCCCCAGTTTTTGGCGGACCGCGCTGTGAAAGCCATCGCAGCCAAACAACCACTGCACATGAACCGCGATGTCATCGCCTTCGCCCTGGTAGGGCGATAACACACAGTGAAATGCACCGCCATCTATTTGGGCCTAATCGGGCTTGAACACATAGCCGCGGATGATCTCACCACCGTTCTGCAAGAATCGGTCACTTAAGATTTTTTCTGTGTGCAGCTGCGGCAAACAGACCGGGTGCGTGAGGTCTTGTGGGTCAACCACGTAACGTGCCTGAGAAACCACACGCCCATTGACATGCAGGCTAAACCCATCCACGGCAATGCCCGCTTCCCGTATGGGCGCACTCACCCCAAATGGTGCCAGGGCATGCAAGGTATCGGCATTGACAAGTATCGCCCGTGAGAAATCCAGCCCGTCGGGATGCTTCTCAACAATCAACACCCGCTTGCCCTGCGCCAGCAGTCCAAGACCCAATGCCAATCCGGTGGGACCCGCCCCCACAATCAGCGCATCGACTTGTTTTGACATAGCGGCCTCCTTGCCTGAACAGGCTCAACGTTTCTATAGTACGTGAGCCATCGCCTACACAATGGCTATCAAGGCTGACTGGGCAGGATGTCGCGCCACGTCAACAACCCGCGCGTAGCCATCGGTGTGACCTGACCCAAGCGCCGCATCGACACTGGGAATGTAAGAAATTTAGTTTAAAATCTCTAATCATTATGCAGTTTTGTTTAGCCAGATGACCTATGTCAGCCCGACGGGTATCGGGAACAGTGTTAGAAGGTCGTGCATGCGGGATAAAGATCTGACGCGTGCGGTAACGTTGCTTTCAGATTGGATTTTGAATGAACAACACGCCTGACAAACCGAACTACACGGACACTTTTAGAGTCCGTGCCGACCTTCATGACGAAGCGTTTCGTCTGTATCCTGAAGCATGCCGCGAAGAGATTA
This sequence comes from uncultured Gammaproteobacteria bacterium, assembly GCA_913062835.1. Lineage (GTDB taxonomy): Bacteria > Pseudomonadota > Gammaproteobacteria > Pseudomonadales > Litorivicinaceae > HIMB30. The sequence continues at coordinate 1,704 of CAJXXD010000166.1, read as the reverse complement.
CCCGGGTTCTGAGTCTTGCGTCTGTCCAACCGGGGGAAACACTGCTCGACCTTCCCTCCGCGAGTGGGTTTCTCAGTCACTACCTGCCAAGCGCCGATATACGTCTCATTGCGGTTGATCCGAGCCCAGATCTGCACCGACTGTGTGCAAAGGTCGTGCCAGAAAGCCACCTTGCCCCACTGACTCAGTTGCCGTTGGCGAACGAGTCGATCGACGTAGCAGTCTGCCTGGCCGGCCTGCACCATGAGCCACGACCTGATCTGGTGATATCTGAGATTAAACGGGTGCTAAAAATCGGGACGGGTCGAGCAGTAGTGGCCGAGGTCGATAGCCGCTCAGCCGTTGCCCACTTCTTAAACGGCTTTGTAAATCAGTTCAATTCGGAGGGACACCAAGGCGATTTTGTTGATGAAACGTTCGTCTGCATGCTGGAGCAGTCTGGCTTAGTGGTTGAAAGCGATGAAGTTGCGGCCTACCACTGGTGGTTTGACTCACGCTTCTATCTTGGCGATTGCTTGAAAAAGATGTTTGGCATGGATTTAGCGTCTCCGTTGCAGATTGCGAATGCGGTCGAAGACCTGCTCGGCATCGACTGGCGGGAGGACGAGAAAATTGGCATGCGCTGGTCGCTCAGGACATTTTTGCTGAGGAAAGTCGAGTGAGTGGTCCAACGACAGACGTGAGCATTAGAACGGAAGATACCTATGGCTACTGGAACCGATATTCACAGGCTGGTTTTAAGTTAGCCGTTCAACTGCAAACGCAATCACTTGACGATCTGCGCGAGCTCGATAGTTGGCTGTTGCAAAATGTTGGGCTCAACAGCGATTTGATTTCACAACCGCCCGACTCACTCAAGGAACTCAAGAGCGCCGCTGACCTCCTGTTGCGGGGCTTTTCCCTCACAGCCCTCTTACTGGGAAAGTTGGGCCTACCCATTTTTCTGACACCTGCAAATTTGACGTTCTCAGATACCAGGGAGATTCGCCCGGGTGTTTTTCAAACAACAGCCGTCTTGCCTTCAACCGATCTTTTTTCTAAAGAGCTGGTGCTTTACGTCTTTAAGTTTTGCCTTCATTTTGTTCTAAAGCTGGCGCGTGAGTTCAGCAGCGGCGTGACACCAAATGTTAGTGAACACCTCGCCTCCATCTCTACGCAGATATTCAAAAAAATTGGAACCTCGACACAATTCGGCCTATCCACCGTACCCATCTTGAGTGAGGTTTTCAGGAAGGGAATACCATTTCGCCATGTGGGCGCGGGCGTTTTCCTCGTAGGGTGGGGCTGTAGATCACGCCGGCTAGACCGAAGTAGCATAGACACGGACTCGGCAATTGGCCGAAACATTTCCTGCACCAAATCCCGCACCACTGCCATCATGCGAAGCGCTGGCATTGCCTGCCCCAGACAAGTACGCGTCAGCACGCAAAGTCAGTGCACAAAAGCTGCTGAGGCGTTAGGTTGGCCGGTGGTTGTTAAACCCGACGATCGTGAGCGTAGCGAGGGCGTCACTGTTGGCATCACCAGCGCAAAATCATTGGTAGCCGCCTTCGACTTCGCCAAACGCTATTCGCCCGCCGTATTGGTCGAAGAACAAGTGGTAGGCACCTGCCACCGCCTCATGGTCGCCAATGGAAAATTTCTGTACGCGTTATGGCGCAAACCAGTTTCAGTGACTGGCACAGGCGTCGACACCATAAAAAA